>JAEWHZ010000269.1 GCA_023387585.1 Pseudomonadota bacterium | reverse complement strand
TCGTCGTCCTGCGCTTCAGCCTTTGCCTTGGCAGCGCCTTCGCTGGCCATCAGCCGTGCGAGCTGCGCGATAAGATCGTCCGCGTCTTCGCTCGTTTGCGGCTGCGGTTTGGCTGTCGTCATCGCTGCGGCGCCCTTCGCTGAACTCCAAGTCGCACGAAGTCATTCATGCGGTTCGTGGAGTCATCACACCAATGCGCCCGAATTATGAAAGCTCTTCGGGCGCCCCTACCCCCAGTATATCGAGGCCATTGCGGATGACCTGCCTCGTGGCACGGACGAGGGCCAACCGTGCCAAAGTTAGCCTTGCGTCCTCCGCATTAATGAAGCGTAAAGCAGGTTCCTCGTTTCCGCGCGCCCAGAGCCCGTGGAAAGCGGCGGCGACCTCGTGCACGAAGAAGGCGATGCGGTGCGGCTCGTGGGCGATGGCGGCCTGGGCCACGGTGCGCGGCCAGGCACCGAGCAGCCGGATCAGCGCCAGCTCCTCGGGGTGCGACAACCGGCCCAGATCGGCCGAAGCCAGCGCCGCATCGGAAGTGTCGAGGCCAGGCAGATCGCGCGCGGCGTTGCGGAACACCGAGAAGGTGCGCGCATGGGCGTATTGCACGTAAAAGACCGGATTGTCGCGCGTCTGTTCCTTCACCAGCGCGAAGTCGAAATCCATCGTCGCGTCATTGCGCCGGAACAGCAGCATGAAGCGCGTGGCGTCGCGGCCGACTTCGTCGACCACATCGGCCAGAGTAACAAGGTCGCCCGAGCGCTTACTCATCTTGAACGGCTCGCCGTTCTTCATCAGGCGCACGAGCTGGCAGATGCGCACATCCATGTCCGCCTCGCCGCCCGACACCGCCTTGACGGCGGCCTGGAGGCGCTTAACGTAGCCGGAATGGTCGGCGCCGAGCACGTTGATCATGTGCTTGAAGCCGCGCAGGTACTTGTTGCGATGATAGGCGATGTCGGCGGCGAAATAGGTGTAGGAGCCGTCCGACTTGACCAGCGCGCGGTCGACGTCGTCGCCGTAGTCGGTGGCGCGGAACAGGGTCTGCTCGCGGTCCTCCCAGTCATCCGGCGTCTTGCCCTTGGGCGGTTCGAGCCGGCCCTGATAGACCATGCCTTCCTCGCGCAGCCAGGCGAGCGTGGTGTCGATGTCCCCCCCCTGCCCGTGCAGCGTGCGCTCGGAGAAGAAGACGTCGTGATGGATGTCGAGCTTGGCGAGGTCGGCCTTGATCAGCTCCAGCATGGCCTTGAGGACGCGGTCCTTGGCGATCTCGACCGCCTCGGCTTCGGGCATGGCGAGCAGCGCATCGCCGAACTCCTCCTTCAGCGCCTCGCCGACCGGGACGAGATAATCGCCGGGATAGAAGCCCTGCGGGATCTCGATGGTCTCGCCCAGCGCCTCGCGGTAGCGCAGCAGGGTCGACTGGGCGAGGACGGTCACCTGCCCGCCGGCGTCGTTGATGTAGTATTCGCGCGCCACGTCGAAGCCCGAATAGGCCATGAGCGAGGCCAGCGCATCGCCGAACACCGCGCCGCGCGTGTGCCCGACATGCATGGGGCCTGTGGGGTTGGCCGAGACATATTCGATATTGACCCGCTCGCCGCGGCCGACATCGACGCGGCCGTAATCGGCGCCCAGCCGGCCGATGCTGGCCAGCGCCTCGAACCAGATGGCGGGTTTCAGGCGGAAGTTGATGAAGCCAGGCCCGGCGATCTCGACGCTTTCGACACCCTCGGCCCGCGCCAGACGGCCGGCAAGACGCGTCGCCAGCTCGCGCGGGGATACGCCGAGCGGCTTTGCCGCGACCATGGCGACATTGCTCGACAGATCGCCATGCGCCGCATCGCGCGGCGGCTCGACCACGATGCGCGCCGCGACGGCCGGATCGAGCTCGGGATGGATTTCGGCGAGCGCATCGGCGATGCGTCCGGCAAAGACGGCGAAAACGTCCATCTGGCGGGAGTCTCCAGGATTGCGTCCGATGCACGCGGGAAAGGGTCGCGGGTTAGCCGAAATCGTATCGGCGGTCAAACAGCCGCTCGTATTCGTCCATGGCATAGGGGTCGGTCATGCCGGCGATGAAGTCGGCGACGGTGCGGGCCCGGGCGGCCTCGTCGCCGGCGGCCTCCATGGCGGCCACCCAGCGTTCGGGCATGCCGCCCTGCGCGAGATAGTGAGCGAACAGCTTTTCGGTCAGGGCTTCGCTGTCGCGCACCGGCGCCATGACGCTTGGATGGCGATAAACCCGCTCATAGAGAAAGGTTTTCAGTGCCTTTTCGGCGGCGGCGTAGGCGTTGGAAAAACCGATCAGGGTGCGGCCGGCCGCGCGCACCTGCTCGACCGATTTCGGCTGCACCACCGCGATCCGGGCCTGGCTGTCCTCGATGACGTCCTCGATGGCGCCGGTAATCAGGCGGCGCTGCAATTCGTGGCCGCGGCGCTTGTCGGGCACGTCCGGATAGCGGCGGGCCACCTCGGCGACGAGCGGGCCGACAAGCGGCACGTCGCGCAGATCGGCGAGCGTGATGAGGCCGGCGCGCAGCGCGTCGTCTATGTCGTGGGCGTTGTAGGCGATGTCATCGGCGATGGCGGCGGCCTGCGCCTCGAGGCTGGCATGGGTGGCGATGTCGAGGGTTTCGATTTGGGGCACCTCGGCCAGCCCGCCATGCGCCATGGCGCCCGGATCGAGCGGACCATTGTGCTTCAGCATGCCCTCGCGCGTCTCCCAGGTGAGGTTCAGCCCGTCATGCTCGGCATAGCGGTTTTCCAACAGGGTGACGACGCGCAGCGCCTGCGCGTTGTGATCGAAGCCGCCAAAGGGCTGCATGACACGGTCGAGCGCGCGTTCGCCGGCATGGCCGAAGGGCGTGTGGCCAAGATCGTGGGCCAGCGCCACGGCTTCGGCCAGATCCTCGTCGAGCGCCAGCGCGCGGGCGATGGAGCGGGCCATCTGGCTGACTTCGAGCGTATGGGTCAGCCGGTTGCGGTAATGCCGCCCCTCGTGATGGAGGAAAACCTGGGTCTTGTGCTGGAGGCGTCGGAAGGCGGTGGAATGGATGATGCGGTCGCGGTCGCGCTGGAATTCCGAGCGCGTGGCGCTGGCGTCGGCCGCGAACTGCCGGCCGCGCGAGCGCAGCGGATCGCTGGCATAGGATGCTCTGTTCATATACGGCCCTCTTTCCAGCGCGCCTGCGAATGCCTATCTTGGCAGAGTTGTTATCGTATTACGGCGGCAAACCGATGTCTGCGATCACTCAAGAAGTCGAAACGGTGCGCTTGACGGACAAGGCCGCGCGGCGGGTGTCGCGCATCCTTGCAAAGGAAGCGCCGGGGACGGCGCTGCGCATCTCGGTGGCGGGCGGCGGCTGCTCGGGCTTCCAGTACGAATACAATCTGGTGCTCGAGGAGCCGGGCGAGGACGATCTGGTGCTGGAGCGCGACGGCGCGCGCGTGCTGATCGATTCGATGAGCCAAGAGTTCATGGGCGGGGCGGAGATCGACTTCGTCGACGATTTGATCGGGCAATCCTTCCAGATCAAGAATCCCAACGTGGTCGCCGCCTGCGGCTGCGGCACGAGCTTTGCCATCTAGGTAAAACCGGTTAGCTTCACCCTCCCCCAAGGGATGGAGCTCCATGACGGATTCGATCGACAGCGTCATCGACGCAGCGCTTGCCGGCAACAGGATCGTCGGCTGCGAGGTGACGGTGCTGAAGGACGGCAAGACCGTCTATCGGCGCGCGGCCGGGCATTTCGACCGCGAGGCCGGCACGGCGATGCCGAACAACGCCATCTATCTGCTGGCCTCGGTGACCAAGCCGATCGTCGCCGCCACGGCGCTGGCGCTGGTCGACAAGGGGGTGATCGGGCTGGACGACAAGGTGACGGAGCACCTGCCCTGGTTCGAGCCGGAATTCGGCGACGCGCCGGCGGCGATCACCATCCACCATCTGCTGACCCATACGGCGGGGCTGGCCTATTCCTACCCCCAGGACCCGAGCATCAGCACCGGGCTGGGGCCGAGCGATCTCGGGTTCGAGGAGAATTTTTCGCGCGTGGCGCAGCATCCCCTGCTGTTCGCGCCGGGGACGGGCTGGAATTATTCCGTGGCCATCGACGTGCTGGGGGCGCTGCTGTCGCAGGTGGCGGGCAAGAGCTTGCAGGATGTGGTTGCCGAGCACGTGACGGGGCCGCTCGGGATGCGCGAGACCGGGTTCTTCGTCGCCGACGAGGCGCGGCTGGCAAGGCCCTATGCCGATGCCGAGCCGGAACCCGTCGTGATGCGCGATCCGCACGAGATGCTCAACGACCGCAACGAGATCGTGCGGTTTTCGCCCTCGCGCATCCATTCGCAAAAAGCCTTTCAGTCGGGCGGCGCCGGGATGGCGGGGACGCCGGACGATTTGATCGGCTTCTTCGAGGCGCTGCGCACCGATGGCGGCGGGGTGCTGAGCCGGGAGACGCTCGACCTCGGCATGACCAACCGCATCGGCACGGTGCATCGCGACGATGCCGGGCAGCGCTTCGGCTATTTCGGCGCGGTGGTGCAAGACCCGCAGGCGGCCGCGACGCCGGCGGCGCCGGGCACGGTGAACTGGGGCGGGGTTTACGGCCATTCCTGGCTGGTCGACCGCGCCAACGGCATCACCTTTTTGTCCATGAGCAACACGGCGCTGGAAGGCTGCACGGGGACATTCCCCAAGGCCGTGCGCAACGCCGCCTATGCCGAGTTCGCGTGAGGAAGAAGATGCGCATCGCCACCTGGAACATCAACGGCGTCAAGGCGCGGCTCGGGCTGCTGCTGACCTGGCTGGAGCAGAACAAACCCGACATCGTGGTGCTACAGGAGATCAAGTCGGTCGACGAGGGCTTTCCGCGCGCCGAGATCGAGGCCCTGGGCTACAACGTCGCGACGCACGGGCAGAAGAGCTGGAACGGGGTGGCCATCCTGTCGCTGCTGCCGCTCGACGAGGTGACACGCGGGCTGCCGGGCGACGATGGCGACGAGCAGGCGCGGCTGATCGAGGCGGTGGTTTCGGTCGAATCCGGGGCGCTCAGGGTGTGCGGCATCTACCTGCCCAACGGCAATCCGGTGGATAGTGAGAAATTTCCCTACAAGCTGGGGTGGATGGAGCGGCTGGAGCGGTTCGTCGGCGAGCGGCTCGAATATGAGGAGCCCTTCGTGCTGCTGGGGGATTTCAACATCATCCCGGCGCCCGAGGATGCGCACGACCCCGAGGCGTGGTGGGGGGATGCGCTTTATCGCCCGGAAAGCCTCGAGCGGTTCCGGCGCATCGTCAATCTGGGGCTGACCGATGCGGTGCGGGCGACGACGGATGGCGAAGCCTTCACCTTCTGGGATTTCCAGGCCGGCGCCTGGCGGCGCAATGCCGGCATCCGCATCGACCACGTGCTTCTGTCCCCGCAGGCGGCGGACCGGCTGGAGGACGCGCATGTGCATCGCGAGGTGCGCGGCTGGGACAAGCCGAGCGACCATGTGCCGGTGGAAGTGCGGCTGACGCTGTAGGGTTGGCTCAGAGCCCGTCGAATTGCGGGCCGAGCTGGATGGCGAGGGTGGTCGCTTCGGCCTGCTCGTCGGGCGAGGTTCTTTCGAGCGCGCGGGCGAGCTTGTCGCCGACCCAGGATTCGTCGGCGGTGCCGGCGACGCGCTGGCGCGCCATGGTCAGCCACATCAGCCCTTCGACCTGGTTGGGGTGCACGCCCTCGAAGCCGTTGAACAGCATCTCCCCGAGCAGGGCCTGGGCGGCGCCGTGGCCCTTGCGGGCGGCGAGCGACAGCCAGCGGGCGCTTTGCAGCGGGTTCACGCCGAGCTCGGCGGGGTCGAGATAGAGCCGGCCGACCTGATACTGGGCCTCGGCATCGCCGAAATAGGTGGCGGCGTGCATCAAGAGGGCATGCGAGCGCTGCATGTCGACATTGATGCCGGCGGCTGGCAGGCCGTGGCGGTAATATTCCCCGACCTTGACGAAGCTCTGCGCCACGATATCGGCCTCGACGCCGCGCGGGGGCGTGTCGGCGTGCTGGTTGGCGATCTGGGAGTAGTAGCCGAAGGCGCGCGCGGGGTCCTGCGTCACGCCCTCACCGTTCTCATACATGGTGCCGAGCTGCCACAGGGCCATGGGCTGGCCGGCGGCCGCGGCGCTTTCGAGCGCGGAGATGAGGGCGTCGGCCGGGACCCCTGCCCCGGCGCCGTCGAGCGACTGGGCGAACTGCATGGCGGCGTCGAGCGCGCTCTGGTCCGCGGCTGGGCCGAGGCTGGCGGGAACCGGCTGGCCCGACAGCTCGATGACGTCGCCGTCGATATCCATGGACGGGACAAGCGGAATGGCGGGGTCCTGGGCATGGGCAGGCCCTGGAGAGCCGAGAAGGGCTGCAAGGATTACCGCCCCGACCATCGCCTCGGCGACGGACCGATCGCGCAGGCTACGCATGATACACCTTCCATGCCGCGACAAGCGATCGCCTGGCGCGTGAATTGCTGACGTCCAGACCTTGCGGGGACAGGCCGCTGAGGGCGGAACCGGGTTGGACGTTTCGTAGCGCGGCTTTGTGTCGGCAATGAAGCGTGCGGGCGAGCGGGCGAGCGCTGCGCGGCAAAGTTCAGAAGTCAGTTTCGCCAAAGCTCGCATATACAAGCCGTGCCTTCCCTTTATCCTCCGGCGGCCGACGCGGTGCTCGCCTCGTCCCGCGGCCATGCCCCGGGATCGCGGCGCGCGTCATAGCGGGTTTAGGGAAAGAATGTGGCGCCAAAATTCGCCAAATGGTTGATGCGAGGCGTCCGGGCGGCCTTTGAAGGGGTTTGTTGCGGAATCGTCACATGGCAGGCGGCGGGGGCGCCATGAAGGGCTACGTTTAGCGTAGCCCCTCGATGGCCTGGCGAATCTTTTCGCGGCGCGCCTGGGCGGTGGCGCGGCGTTCGCGCTGCTCGTCGATGATTTCCGGCGGGGCCTTGGCGACGAACTGCTCATTGGCCAGCTTGCGCTCGATCTGGGCGATCTCGGCGTCGAGTTTGGCGCCGTCCTTTTCGAGCCGCGCGATCTCGGCCGCGATATCGATGATGCCTTCGAGCGGCAGCGCCCAGATGGTGTCGCCGATGACGAAGCGCGCGGCGCCGGCCGGCAGCTGGTTGACGGGCGATATGGATTCGACACGGGCGAGCCGCGCGACCAGCGCGGAGCTGGCGACGAGGCGCCGCATGGTCTCGGCGTCGGGCGAGAGCACCAGCAGCGGCAGCTTGGCGCCGCCGGGCACGTTGAGATCGGTCCTGACCGAGCGCACGGTGGAGATGAGCTGCATCAGCCAGTCGAGCTCGGCATCAGCCTCGGCATCCTCGAGGCCGTCGAGCTTCGGCCATTCGGCGAGGATCAGCAGGCTTTCGCGCGCAGGCCCTTCGCTGCCGGTGGCGCGCCACAGCTCCTCGGTGACGAAGGGCATGATGGGGTGCAGCAGCTTGAGGATCTGGTCGAGGACGAAGGAGGCCGTGGCGCGGGTCTCGTCGCGCGCCGCCTCGTCCGGGCCGGTGAGCACGGGCTTCGAGAACTCGACGTACCAGTCGCAGAACGTGCCCCAGACGAAGTCGTAGGCGGCGTTGGCGGCCTCGTTGAACTTGTAGTCCTCGATGCCGCGCGTCACCGCCGCGGCGGCGCGGGCGGTGGCGCCGACGATCCAGCGGTTGAGCGGCAGGCGGTTGGCCTTCGGATCGTAGTTTTCGACGCGGGCGCAGCCGTTCATCTCGAGGAAGCGCGCGGCGTTCCACAGCTTGGTGACGAAGTTGCGATAGCCTTCCACCCGGCCGATGGCGAGGCGGATGTCGCGCCCCTGCGCGGCCATGGCGGCCAGCGTGAAGCGCGTGGCGTCGGCGCCGTATTCCTCGATGAGGGCCAGGGGGTCGATGACGTTCCCCTTGGTCTTACTCATCTTCTGGCCCTTCTCGTCGCGGACCAGGGCATGCATGTAGACGGTGTGGAACGGCTCCTCGTGCAGGAATTCGAGGCCCATCATCATCATGCGGGCGACCCAGAAGAAGATGATGTCGAAGCCGGTGACCAGCACGTCGGTCTGGTAGTAGCGCTTGAGCTCGGGCGTCTCGTCGGGCCAGCCGAGGGTGGAGAACGGCCACAGCGCCGAGGAGAACCAGGTGTCGAGCACGTCCTCGTCGCGCGACAGATCGGTTGCCCTTCCGTAGTGCTTTTCGGCCGCTGATTGAGCTTCGGCCTCCGTTTCGGCGACGAAGACCTCGCCGTCCGGTCCGTACCAGGCAGGAATGCGGTGGCCCCACCAGAGCTGGCGCGAGACGCACCAGGGCTTGATGTTGTCCATCCAGGCAAAGAACAGGTTCTCGTATTGCTGGGGCACGAATTTCGTGCGGCCCTCGCGCACGGCGGCGATGGCCGGCCTTGCCAGCGTCTCGGCGTCGGCGAACCACTGGTCGGTCAGATAGGGCTCGATGACGACGAGCTTGGATTTTTCGTCATGCGGCACCATGACGGGCTTGTTCTCGATATGGCTCAGGCCGCGCGCCGGATTTTCCGCCGCCAGGGCCTCGAGCTCGGCGACGATCCGCTTGCGCGCCTCGAAGCGGTCGAGGCCGCGGAAGCGCTCGGGGGCGTTGTCGTTGATCGCAGCCGTGGTGGTGAAGATGTTGATCGGCTCGAGCTTGTGGCGCTGGCCGACCTCGAAGTCGTTGAAGTCGTGCGCGGGCGTGATCTTCACCGCGCCGGTGCCGAGGGCCGGGTCGGCGTATTCGTCGGCGACAACGGGGATGCGGCGGCCGACCAGCGGCAGCTCGACGGCTTTACCGACGATGGATGCATAGCGCTCGTCATCGGGATGCACGGCGACGGCGACGTCGCCCAGCATGGTCTCGGGGCGCGTGGTGGCGACGACGACATAGTCGCGCGTTTCCCACTCGGTCGGCTTGCCGTCCTCGTCGAAGCCAATCGGGAACTGGTAGGTTACGCCATCGGCCAGCGGATAGCGCAGATGCCACATATGGCCCTTGATCTCGATGTTCTCGACCTCGAGGTCGGAAACGGCGGTTTCGAGGCCGGGATGCCAGTTGACCAGCCGCTTGGCGCGATAGATCAGGCCGCGCTTGTGCAGCTCGACGAAGACTTTGGTGACGGCACGCACCATCTGCTCGTCGGGATTGCCGTGCTCGCCCATGGTGAAGCGCTCGCGCGAGAAATCGGCCGAGGCGCCGAGGCGCTTGAGCTGGTTGAGGATGGCGCCGCCGCTTTCGTCCTTCCACTCCCAGACGCGCTCGACAAAGGCGTCGCGGCCCATGTCGCGCCGGCCGGGCTGCTGGCGCTCGGCAAGCTGGCGCTCGACCACCATCTGGGTGGCGATGCCGGCATGGTCCATGCCGGGCTGCCAGAGCACGTCCTTCTTCAGCATGCGGTTGTAGCGGATCAGGATGTCCTGAATGGTGTTGTTCAGCGCGTGCCCGATATGCAGCGAGCCGGTGACGTTGGGCGGGGGGATGACGATGGTGAAGGTCTCGGCGCCGGGCGCCGCCCCTGCCCCGGCCGCGAAGGCCCCAGCGGCAGTCCACGCCTCGAAGATGCGCCCTTCGACGGTCGACGGCTCATAGGTCTTTTCGAGCATTGCAAAAGTCCAACGGCAAGGCCCGCAGGACCATGGATAAGGTCCCGCGGGCCGATCAAAAAAGGTCTGCTGCGTTCAAGCAAATAGCACAAGCGCGGTCAACCGCGCCGCCGGATCACTCGCCGCGCGAGATGCGGGCGATCTCCTTTTCCACCATGCGCTCGACGACGCTG
>JAEWHZ010000367.1 GCA_023387585.1 Pseudomonadota bacterium | reverse complement strand
GAGATGCACGTGGCCGAGACTAGCCAGATTGTCGGGGGCGGCCCCAAGAAGGTGCTGTATACGCTCCAAACCATCGGCAAGATGGGGGTGGGCAAGGCGGCCAAGGCGCTGACGGCCAAGAATACCTGCAAGGCCTGTGCCTATGGCATGGGTGGCCAGCATGGCGGAATGACCAACGAACTCGATGAGTTTCCCTCGGTCTGCAACAAGTCCGTGCAGGCGCAATCGACCGATATCCAGCCGCCCATTCCGGCGCCGATTTTCGAGCACACGATTGCCGAGCTGGCGGAGCTTTCAGGGCGCGAGATGGAAAAGCTCGGGCGATTGGGGACGCCGCTGTTCCGGCGTGCCGGGTCGGACAAGTTCGAGCCTCTCGACTGGGATGCGGCGCTGGAGCATGCCGCGCACCGGCTGGCGGAAACAGACCCAAAGCGCACATTCTTTTATTCGTCCGGCCGCTCGTCGAACGAGGCGGGATTCCTGTTCCAGCTGCTGGCGCGGGCTTATGGGACCAACAACGTCAACAACTGCTCCTATTATTGCCACCAGGCCACCAGCGAGGGGCTGGCGACCACCATCGGCAAGGGCACTTCGACCGTCGAGCTCGAGGACCTGACCGGCGCCGATCTGATCTTCGTCATCGGCGCCAATCCGTCCTCGAACCATCCGCGCTTCATCCACATGCTCAAGGCCTGCCGCGACCGTGGCGGCGAGGTCATCGTCATCAACCCGGCGCGCGAGCCGGGCCTCGTCCGTTTCGCGGTGCCCAAATCGCCGCGCTCCATGCTCAGGGGCGGCGACGAGATCGCCTCGCTCTACGTCCAGCCGCGCATCGGCTCCGACATCTGGCTGCTCAAGGGCATCGCCAAGGCGCTCCTCGAGATGGAGTTCGACGACCACGACTTCATCGCCCGGCATTCGGTGGGCTTTGCCGCCTTCAAGGCCGATCTCGAAGCGCTGTCATGGGCGCAGATCGAGGCCGAGACCGGCGTTTCCGAAGCCGATATCGAGCATGTCGCCGTCCGCTACGGCCAGGCGGACAACGCCGTCTTCGCCTGGGGCATGGGCATGACGCACCACGTCCATGGCGTGGGCAATGTCGAGGCCATCGCCAATCTCGCGTTGCTGCGCGGCATGGTCGGCAAGCGCCATGCCGGGCTGCTGCCCTTGCGCGGGCATTCGAACGTCCAGGGCATCGGCACCATCGGCGTCAAGCCGGTGCTGGCGGCCGATGTGCTGGCCCGCATGGAGCGCGTTTTCGGCGTCACCTTCCCGCGTACGAAGGGGTTCGACACGCTGGCCGGGCTCGAAGCCGCCGCGCGCGGCGAGATAGACGCCGCCGTGATCATGGGTGGCAATCTGTGGGGCGCCACGCCCGACACCGATTTCGCCAGCCGCGCCATGGGCGCCATCGGCTTCAAGCTGTTCCTCACCACCACGCTCAATCGCGGCCATGTCAACGGGCTCGGCGAGGGCGAGGTGATCATCCTGCCGGTCACGGCGCGCGACGAGGAATGGGAGCCGACCACGCAGGAATCGATGTTCAACTTCGTGCGCCTCTCCGATGGCGGCATCACCCGGCTCGACAACGTCCGCCCCGAAAGCGCCATCCTGGCCGAGCTCGGCCGGCGCCTGCTGCCCGGCAGCGCCATCGACTTCACCGCCTTCGCCCGCCACCGGCGCCTGCGCGAGGCCATCGCCGAGATCGTGCCCGGCCTCGAGGAACTGGCCGATATCGACGTCGCCAAGCGCGAGTTCCACATCCGCAACCGCCTGCTGCATACCCCGGAATTCGGCACGCCGGACGGCAAGGCGCATTTCGCCGTGGTGTCGGCCCCAGCCTCGCAGACGGCGCCGCTGATGCTGGCCACGGTGCGCTCTGAGGGCCAGTTCAACACCATCATCTATGAGGAAAAGGACAGCTACCGTGCCGGTGCCGGGCGCGATGCGGTGTTCCTCAGCGCTGAGGACATGCGCGCCTTCGGCATCGCCGCCGGCCAGTCCGTCACTTTGCGCTCCGAAACCGGGCGCATGAGCGCCGTCGCCACCGAATTCGACCTGCCGCGCGGCAGCGCCATGGCCTATTATCCCGAAGCCAACGTGCTGGTCGGCCTCGCCCACGACCCGCGCTCCAAGACCCCGGCCTTCAAGTCCGTGCCGGTCTGGATCGAGGCCTGAGCGGCATCCATTTTTCTGCCGCCGATGATAAGGACGGATAAGACCGCCCCCGCCGCATTGCCTAGTCTATCCCGATTCAAGGGGGGACAAGACGATGCATTGGCGTGCGATTTCAGGTGCAAGCCTGTTGGTGTTGGGGCTGGCGGTCGCGCCGGCCCAGGCGCAGACGAGCGCAAGCTCGCACAAGAGCCTGTTGGAACAGAACCCGTCGCCCGAGGTCGTCCAGGCAGAACTGAACCGTGTCGTGCATACCCTGCAATCGGATCTCGTGGCTCTGCGACGGGAACTGGACGAGCCCTCGGCCCTGCCGCCATCGGCCTCGCAGCCTCCTTCTTCCCCGTCTGCTTCCGGAACACCCGCGCAGCCCGCTGCGAAAACGCCGAGCGAGATTGCCGGATTGATCAGCGCCATGATCGGTGTGCCGCAGAGCAGCGTGCCCGTTCCGCAGACGGCCCAGCAGCCGGGAGCGGGCGCTTTCAATGCGCGCGATGCGCTCACCTCCGCAGCCCAGAAGATTCAGGCGGCGAGAGAACAGCAATCCGCCGGCAACGCTGCGCAGGAATCGGTCGCTGACCATCCGGCCAATGAAACTGCGATGGCCCTGCGGACCTGGCAGGTCGCGTTCGCGGCGAATAATCGTGAGGTGCTCGGCACGATGCCTGACTGGGGCAGCATGCCGGTCGATCTCAATGCGAGCTATTCCGGCTCCGCGATTGCCGTCATGCCCAATGGCTCGTCGCTGGCAGGCAGCATGAACATGGACCTGCAATTTCGAGTGCAAACGCACCCGACTCCGCTCGAATACCACGGTTTCAACGGCAACGTGGATTTCGGAGCGGCGGGGCAAGTTCCGCTTAGTGCCGTTTTCATATCCGGCGTTGAATTGCCGACTGGATCGGCCTTTGGCGGCTTTCAGGCCTTCGGCGGCAACCTCGTCAACTCCCAGATGAGCGGCGCTTTTCATGGTGCCCAGGCCGAAGTTTTCCGTGGAACCTGGTCTGCGATGATCTCCGACGGACCGAACGCCGGCGTCGTAAATGGTCACCTGGGCGGCGTCGTCCAATGAACCCGCGCGAATTGTTGGGCGCCGTCGCCGTCGCGGCGGCATTGTTCGCGGCAATGCCGGCTCAGGCCAGCCTCGGAGCGTTGAGCCAACCCCAGCTAGCGGTGCTGGAGCAGGCCGATGCCCTGCTCGAGGTCGGCGAATGGCGGCGCGCCTGCGATCTGCTCGAATCCCGCTTCGGTGCCACCCCGGGCAATCTTGAAATTCTCGGGCGGCTCGGCGAATGCCGCACCGGCCTCGGGCAGTACGGCCGGGCCATGGCCGATTATCGCCGTATCCTTGCCGAGGTCGATGCGCCGATCGTGCTGGCGCGGCTGATGCTGCTCGAAACCGCCGCCGCGCATGGCCTCATCGAGGTCCAGGACGTTCCCGCCGCCATGCCGCCGCCCATGCTCACCGGCCAGGCGACGCTGGGCGTGCTCATCGACAGCAACGCCAATGCCGGCACCTCGGCCACATCCGTCGAGGCCATGCTCGGCATCTTCCCGCTGCTGCTCAGCGTCAGCGGGAGCAGCCGCGGCCAGCCCGACAATGCCCTGACCATGGGCCTGTCCGGCTCATACCTGCAGCCCTTGAACGCGCATTTCGCCCTGGCCGCCCGCGTCGAAGCCAGCGCCAGCCTCTATACGATCGAGGCCAACAGCCGGCAGGCGATCCGTCTCATGGGCGGCGTCCTCTTCGTTGAGGGGCCGTTCGCTGCCAATCTGATGGGCAATCTCGGCCTCAACAGGCGCGGCGGCGAGATCGATCAGCTCACCGCCGGGATCGGCGCGCGCGGCAATGTCGAGATCCTGTCCGGCCTGACGCTCGGGCTCGGCGGCTCTCTCGGGCGAACCGATTTTCCGCTCGCTTCCCCCCGCGACGCCATCCTGCGCGATGTCACGATGGGCCTGCAATACGTTCTCATGCCCGGCCTGTCCGCCAGTCTCGACTACGTGGTCGGCCGCTCGGATGCGACGGATGCGCTCTATTCGCACGACCTGCACGGCCCGCGCCTCGGCGCCTCCATAGCGCTCGGCCCGCGGCTCGATCTCGGCGTAAGCTACGCCTACGAGATGACCCGCTACGATCGGACCCTCGCGATATTCCCCCAGGGCCGCGAGGACAGGACCCACGCCGTGGCCGCGACGCTCACCGTCGACCTGTCGGATGCCGTCGCTTCGGGCGCTTCCGCGAGCGTCGGCTACAGCTATCGCCACACCGATTCCACCATCGACATCCACGATTCCGAGCGGCACGCCATATCGGCGGCGGTGCGATACGATTTCTGAGCTCTAAACGATCGGCGCGATGATCGTGCACGCCGCCATGTCCGGCTCCATCCTTCCCGGCATCTCGCTGTAGATCTCCAGCGCATATTCGGCCGCGAAGGTGTGGCGGCTGGCGCTCATCCATTCGTCCAGCAGGAAGGCATAGGTGTTGGCAACGCACAGGCCCGTCCGCTCGTCCCGGCCGTAGCCGCCCCGGTGCCGCACGGTGGCGGCGAGGCTGGGGCGCGTGGTGACCGGCAGCAGGTCGTCGGGCAGGGCGCTGGTGTCGGCTCCGTCTTCGAGCACCACCGCGCAGTCGTATCGTACCTTGTCGGGCGGGGTGAACCGGATGTCGTCGCGCAGCAGCCCGACGAAGGTCGCCGTGTCGCGGATCGATGCCGGAATGTCGGCGAGAAAGCCCTGCCAGTGCCGCGGCACGTCATAGGTCTGGCCGATATAGCGCCGCGCCTGGCAGATGAAGCCCTCGATCTCCACCACGCGCACGCGCCGCTCGTGGATGCCCGAGCTGTCCTTGTCCGGCCAGCGCTCGCGGTCCTGGCGGAAGGAAGCCGGCGGCACGCCGTAGCGGCGCGTGAAGGCCTGGGTGAAGGAGGGCTGGCTGTCATAGCCCACCTCGACCGCCGCCGTGCCCACCGATTGCCGCGTCCAGCGCAGCCGGGCCGCCGCCGCATCGAGCCGGATGCGCCGCAGATATCCCGATGGCACCTCGCCCGTGGCCGCGACGAACAGCCGGTTGAACTGCGCGCGTGACAGTCCGACCGAAGCGGCCACGGCGTCGAGATTCACCCGCTCCGCCATCGCGCCCTCCAGAACGCGGATGGCCTTGTGGATGCGCTTGTCCATATGCACTGCCCTCCCGCTTGTCCCCACACGACGCAGCATGGCTGCATTTCACGTCCCGGCGCTGCCGGGCGGTTGCCCCCGATACGGCCATGGCCTACATACCGCGCAACTTTAACCGCTTCCGCGCGCACGCAAAGGGGTGACCACTGCCCATGGCCCGCCAGTTCATCTATCACATGCACGGTTTGTCGAAGGCCTATGCCGGCGGCAAGAAGGTCTTGGACAACATCAACCTCAGCTTCTACCCCGATGCCAAGATCGGCGTGCTCGGCCCGAACGGCTCGGGCAAGTCGACGCTGCTGCGCATCATGGCCGGCATCGACACCGAGTTCACCGGCGAGGCCTGGGTGGCCGAAGGCGCCAGGGTCGGCTATCTGGCGCAGGAGCCCGAGCTCGACCCCGCGCTCGACGTGCTCGGCAACGTCATGACCGGCGTCAAGGAGAAGAAGGACATCGTCGACCGCTACAACGAGTTGATGATGAACTATTCCGACGAGACCGCCGACGAGGCGTCGAAGCTCCAGGACGTCATCGATTCGCAGGATCTGTGGGATCTCGAAAGCCAGGTCGAGGTGGCCATGGAGGCGCTGGGCTGCCCGCCCGCC
>JAEWHZ010000177.1 GCA_023387585.1 Pseudomonadota bacterium | reverse complement strand
AGAGCTTCGCCAGCCTCGACAGCAAGATCGGCGAAACCCTGCGCACCCACACCGCCGAGCTCGATGCCGCCATCTCGCAGCGCACCAACGTGCTGGACGAGGCGCTGGCCCAGCGCACGCTCGAGCTGGACCAGACCATCGCCAGCCAGACCACGCGCTTCGATTCCACTCTCGCCCGCCGCACCGGCGAATTCGGCGACATGCTGGCCAGCCGGACCAACGAGCTCGGGGAAACCCTCGTCGCCCGCACCGGCGAGCTGGGCGAGACGCTGATGACCCGCACCTCCGACCTGGCGCTGGCCATCGATGCCCAGGCCGACGCCCTGTCGACCCGCATCAACGAGCATTCCGGCGCCTTCACCAGCGAGATCGAGCAGCAGTCGAGCGCGGTTACCCAGGCCCTCGACCAGCGCACCCAGCAGCTGGCCAACGCGATCAATTCGCGCACCCAGGCCCTGTCGGATGCCCTCGGCCAGCGCAGCGACCAGATCTCGGATGTGCTTGGCGCGCGCACGGAGGAGCTGTCGAACGCGCTCGGCCAGCGCACCGCCGAGCTCGGCGAGACCATCGAGGCGCAGGGCCTGCTGGCCCGCGAGCGCGTCGAATCCTCGCTGAGCAACGTCACCGAGACCATGAGCGGTCGCCTCAACTCCATGTCCGAATTGGTGTCGCTCAAGGTCGGCGAGATCAATCACAGCCTGGGCAGGAGCATCGACGACGCCCTCGGGCGCGTCTCGGGCGCCGAGGAGAGCCTGACCCGCCGCATCGACGGCGCGACGTCCACCTTCGAAAGCTCGGCCGGCAGCCTCGTTTCCCGGGTCGAGGCGGGCGTCGAATCGGCGCGCAAGTCGATCACCGACACCGTCGACAACCGTCTCGGCTCGCTGCCCGAGGCCATCACCGCGCGCGCCGACATCACTGCCGAGCGCCTGGCGGCCCTCAACGCAGCCATCAACACCTCGATCACCCAGTCCATGACCGAGCTGGAGACCGGCGCCGACCGCATCGAGGAAACCATCAACAACCGGCTGGCCATCGCCACCCAGGCCATCGTCGACGACGTCAACGCCTCGGCCAACCGCATGGACGACGCCGTCCGCATGGCCCTCGAGCAGATCAAGGTCGCAGCCGGCGACATCGATGCGCTCGTCTCGATCAAGGCCACCACGGCCGCCCAGGGGATCGCCAACCAGCTTTCCGACGCCAACCGCGCGATCAACGAGCAGACCAACGCGTTCGCCGCGCTGGTGTCGCAGAAGACCGACGAGCTCGACAGCGCCCTCGCCAATCACGGCGACGTCCTGCGCCGCTCGCTGAGCGAGAATGCCAGCGCCGCCGAGGAAATCATGTCGACATCGACGTCGCGCATCCTCACCGACGTCACGGCCGCGCTCGGCAAGCTCAACGACTCCAACCTCCTGCTGCAGCGCGTGCTCGACGCCTCGACCACAAATCTCGCCAATCTCGAATCGACGGTGGCCCAGCAGACCGCGACCTATTCCCAGACCGTGCGCGACGCCATCGGGCAGACGGAAGTGGCGGGCCAGATGGTCGGCCAGCATGTTTCGGCGCTGCAGACGACGATCCGGGCCATGGTCGACGAGTTCTCCGGCGTCCTGGGCAAGCTCGACATGGAGACGGCCAGCATCACCGCCGCCGCCGAGAATCTCGGCCAGACCGGCGAGATGGCGCTCGAAACCCTCGCCGAACGCCGCTCGGCGATGGACGGCCTGGCCTCGACCTTCACCGCGCGCGCCGACGACATCGATGGGCGCATGCGCCTGTTCGCCCAATCGATCGCCGACACGGTCAACGAGACCGAGCGCCGCCTGATCGACGCGCGGCGCGCGATGGACGAGGCGCTCACCGCCACGACCAGCGGCGTCAACGAGGCCATTTCCAGCGCCTCGACTGCCGTGGACGAGGCACTGTCCTCGACCGCCGAACGCGTCAACTCGACCCTGTTCTCGACCTCGGACCGCACCTCGGCGCAGCTGACGGCGACCGCCCACAAATTCGACGAGGTGCTGACCTCGACAGGCGAGCGCTTCGACACCATCCTCGGCAACACCACCCAGCGCTTCGAATCCTCGCTGGTCGACGCCTCGCAGCGCATGGGCTCGGTGGTCGGATCGACGACGGAGCGTGTCGAAGCGGCCCTGTCCACGGCCGGCCAGCAGTTCGACGAGCTGCTCAGCCACAGCGGCCAGGGCGTGGAAACGGTTCTGTCGAACGCCAGCCAGCGCGTGGAGAACCTGCTCGACCAGAGCGGCCAGCGTTTCGACGGTCTTCTGGCCGACAGCGCGCAGCGCCTCGAATCGACGCTCGACAATTCGGGCAGCCGGTTCCAGACCGTTCTCGACCAGACCAGCGAACGCGTGGAGGAGAGCCTGCTCTCGACTGCCGAGCGCGTGGCCGACGTCATCACCTCGACCGGCTCGCAGCTCGAAGGCACGCTGCGCCAGAACGCCAATGTGGTGAACGAGGCGCTCAACCAGACCGGCGAGCGCGTCAATCTCGCCCTCTCCGAGACGGCCGAGCGCGTCAGCCAGGTCATGTCGGTCGCCACCAACTCGGTCGCCGACACCATCGGGGAAACCAGCTCCGCCGTACGGACCGCCATCGCCGGCCATACCGGGGAGCTGCGCGGCGCACTGGAGCAGACCAGCGAGGACGTCACCTCGCGCATCGGAGCCTTCCGCGAGGCCGCGGACGGCGAAGGCCAGCGCGCCGGCGAAGCTCTGCGCGAGGCGCAGCAGCGCATGATCGGCGAGATGCAGCGCGCCATGGAAGAAGCCACCGAGCGCTTCAACCAAACCGCGCAGGCCATGCGCGAGACCGCCCGCGAGGTCGGCTCGGAGCTGGAGGCGACGCGGTCCGAACTGGCGCGCGGCGTGGTCGAACTGCCCGAGGAGACCCGTGCCAGCGCCGCCGCCATGCGCCGCGTGGTGGCCGAGCAGATCGAGGCGCTCAGCGAGCTCAACGCCATCGTGCGCGCCCAGCCCGCGACCCGCGACGTCAACGACCGCACGCCGCCGCCGCGCGCCTATGAGCGCCCGGAGCCGGTGCGGGCGGAACCCGCGCCGCGTCCCGAGCCGGCCCCCGCCCGTCAGGAGGCACCGCGCCCCGAACCGGCCCGCGCCGAACCGCTGCGTCCGCTCTTTCGCTCGGAGCCCAAGCCGCTGCCGGCCAGCGAACCGGCACCTGCGCCTTCCGCCGACCCCGTGGCCGCTGCCCCGGCTCCGGCACGCCCGGCCCAGCCCGCCGAGGCCGTCGGCGAGGATAGTGGCGGCTGGCTGCGCGACGTGCTGCGCAACGCCTCGGCCAAGCAGGCCACCTCCCAGCCGGGCAATCTGACGGCACTGGCGACCGAGATCGCCCGTTCCGTCGACGAGCCGGCACTGGCCGAGGCCTGGTCGCGCTACCAGTCGGGCGAAGCCAATGTGTTCTCTCGCCGCATCTACACGCTGGCGGGCCAGGGCACCTATGACGAGATCCGCCAGCGTATCCAGCGCGATCCGGATTTCACCCGCACGGCGCGCGCCTATATGGCCGAGTTCGAGCAGCTGCTGCGCCGCGCCGCTTCCGGCCAGAACGCCGTCGCCGAAACGCGCGAGCACCTGATGTCGGATCGCGGCAAGGTCTACACCATGCTGGCCCATGCCAGCGGCAGGCTGAGCTGAGCGCCAGCCGATAGCCAACGCGAAAGGGCCCCGTGATGGGGCCTTTTTTCGTTACCGGTCAGCTTTCGCTGCGTACTGGCTTCAGGGCCAGGGACATGCCGACGCAGGCCGCTGCCAGCACGCCGAACCCGGCCGCGGACAGGAAGGCCAGCGTGCCGAAAGCGTCGTAAAGCGCCCCGAACCCCAGCAGGGTCACTACCGTGACCGACTGGACGACGACGAAGGCGACGCCCTGCGCCTGCGCGGCGACGTCCTCGCGGGTCCAGTTGGCAATGAACAGCACCAGGCCCATATAGCCCATGCCGTAGGACACGGCGTGCAGCGCCTGGACCAGATAGAGCAGCGGCAACCAGGGCTCGAAAGCCATTACGGTCCAGCGCAGCAAGGTGGCGATGCCGGCCGCAAGGATCATGTGGCGCGCCGAGAAGCGGAAATTCGCCCGCCGCCACAGGAACATCATCGCCGCCTCGGACGCGGCCGCCACGGCGAGCAACTGGCCGATCGTGCCCTCCGCGATCCCCTGCTCCTTCCACGCCAGCGCCGCGAAGACGCTGAGCAGCATATGGGTCGACTGCACGAGGGCGAAAGCGAAGATGGGCAGGATGAACCAGGGTTGGCGCATGATCGCAAGGGTTGCCGGCCCGGCCGAAGTCACCGGCGGCAGCAGGTTCGCCGCATCGCGGAATCTCGGCAGTTGCAGCGCCAGCAGCGCGCGCAGGACCGAGGCGGCGGCGAGCAGCGGCACGAAGGCGACCGGCCCGAAAATACCCACGACCACACCGGAGCCGGCGACCGCCACCATGTAGCCCACGGTGCCCCAGGCGCGCACGAAGCCGAAATCGGTGCCGTTGCGCTGCGTCAGTCGCACGGTCGCCGCATCGGTCAGCGGCGAGATGATCGCCGCCGAGACCGCCACCACGGTCCAGACCACCAGCAGGCCCCAGAAATCGGAAAAGAAGAACAGCCCGAACGGCGACAGGCCAGCCACGATCGCGAGGACGATGATGGTGCCGCGCCAGTCGGAGGCTCGATCTGCCAGACGGCCGACCAGCATGTTGAGCGCCATGGTGACGACCACCGGCACAGCATTGAAGATGCCGATCTGCTCGGCCGAATAGCCCTGCCCGCTCAGCCAGATGGCGAAATAGACCGAGGCCACGCCAATGGAGAGGAAGACGGTGAAATGGAAGGCGGAAGCGCGCGTTTCGGCGCGGGGTCGCCAGCGCCCTGCCCCGACCGCGGCCCGGCTCAACGGAACAGCCCCTTGAGTTCCGCCCGCTCGATTTTGGGGCTCATCATCACCAGCGAGATGACGACGAATACCAGCCCGACCCCCGACATGGCGGCGGCGATGAAATAGGCCGAGGCGCCCATGGTGCCGGCGAGGAACCCGAAACCGACAAAGGCGAAACCCGTCGCCACCTGGCGCAGCATGACGAAAAAGCTCTGCGCTTCCGCGGCGATGTCCTCGCTGGTCCAGTTGGCGATGAAATTGGTGATGCCGAGAAAGAACAGTCCGACGGTCGCCATATGCAGCAATTGCAGTGCCGCCAGAGCCCACGGTCCCGGCTCGAGTCCGAAGCCCCACCAGCGCAGCACGCCGCAGAGGCACGCGAACAGCATCAGGTGCCGCGCGGGGAAACGACGCGATATACGCTCGAAAAAGATCATGGCGACGATCTCGCCGGTCGGCGCCACGGCCCAGAGCAGGCCGATGATCCAGCCGGGCACGCCGGCTTCCGCCCAGATCAGCGCCCCGAAGCCGAGCTGCATCATGTGGCTGGCGCTGAGCAGCGCCCCGCCGATCAGCGGCAGCAGGAACCAGGGCCGCCACAGCTCGCCGCGCCGCACCGCGACCAGCGGGCTGATCGGTGCGTCGATCGGATAGGTCGGCCGGTGCTGGCCGCCATGCGAGCGGAACAGCGGCAGCTGGATGGAAAAGACCGCGCGTGCCAGCGACACGGCGATCAGCAGCGGCACGAAAGCCACGATGCCGCTCGAGTCGAGGACGAAGCCGGCGATCAGCGTCATCACCACGAAACCGACGATGCCCCAGGCGCGGATGGCGCCGAAATCATAGCCGTTGCGGCGCGACATGCGATAGGCGGCCGCATCGACCACCGGTGCGATGGCCTGGAACGGCACGATGATCAGCGTCCAGATGACCAGGATCGGCCAGTAGCCCTCGGCGACCAGCAGCAGGAACGGCGGAGCGGCCGCGAAGATCGACCCAACGACGATCACCGTGCGCCAGTCCGACAGCCGGTCGGCGATCCGCCCCACCACCAGGTTGATGACGATCATGGCGAAGATCGGCGCGGCATTGATCAGCCCGATCTCGGCCGCGCTCAGCCCGCGATCGCTCAGCCAGATCGGCAGGAACGGGTTGGCAACAGCCCCGGTGAGGTACAGGGTGCAATAGAATGCACCGGTTCGCGAGGCGGGCGAGTTCAGTCGCGCCGCCAGGGGCCAACCCATGGATCTTCGGGCTCCGGAAAAGCAATCAGGCGTGATTCGACAATGCGCTGAGATGTGCGGCCAGACAAGGGCAACACGCCGCCACCGGCGAGGTTCGGACACATAAGAGGGCCGTCGTCGTCAGCCCGCCCCGGCCGCGGTGAATTCCGAGCGCACGCTCATCATGCGCAGCGAGGCGGCGATGGCGACGCCGCCGAGCGCGGCGATGGCCGCAGCGACGAAATAGGCGTCCGAACCGAGCCACCCGACCAGATAGCCAAAGGTCGCCAGCGCCGCCACCGTGCCGACCTGGCGCAGCATGACGAAAAAGCTCTGCGCCTCGGCGGCGATGCTCTCAGAGGTCCAGTTGGCGATGAAGCTGGTCATGCCCATGATCAAAAGGCCCGTGGTGGCGAGATGGAACAGCTGCAGCACCGCGATCACCGGCACCGTCGGCTCGAACGCATAGCAGATCCAGCGCAGCACGGCGCAGAGGCAGGCGAACAGCATCAGTTGACGCGCACTGAACCGGCGCGCCAGCCGGCGGTAATACAGCATGGTGGCGATCTCGGCGGTGGGGCCGATCGACCAAAGGATGGCGATCGTCAGATTGTCGATGCCGGCGTCGGACCACAACAGCGCGCCGAACCCCATCAGCATCATCTGGCTCGCCTGCAACAGGCTGCCGCCGATCAGCGTCAGCACGAACCACGGCCGCCACAATTCGTGCGACTGCGTCGCCACCGCGAAACGCGGCCGTTCCCCGCCCGTAGCCGCCAGATCGAGCACCGGCGCACTCGCGCCCTGCTCGCGAAACAGCGGCAATTGCAGCGACAGCGCCGCGCGCAGCAGGCTGACGGCGATAAAGAACGGCACGAAGGCGGCGATGCCCAGATTGTTCATGGCGACGCCCGCCAGCAGCGTCACCGAGATGAAGCCGATCGAGCCCCAGGCGCGAATCCGCCCGAAATCGCCGCCGCTGCGGATCGCCATGCGCATGGTGGCGGCATCGACCACCGGGGCGATGGCGTGAAAGGGCAGGTTGAGCAGGGTCCAGACGATCAGGATCGGCCAGAATCCCTCGCTGACGATGAGAAAGAAGGGCGGAATGGCCGCGAGGATCGAGCCGATGACGATCACCGTGCGCCAGTCGCTCGCCCGGTCGGCGATACGTCCGACGAGAAGATTGATGACGACCATCAGCAGGATGGGGATGGCGTTGATCAGCCCGATCTCGCCGGGGTCGAGGCCTTTCGAGGTCAGCCACAGCGGCAGGAACGGATTTGCCACCGCCACCGACATCAACAGGCTGGAATAATACAGACTCGTCCGCGCCGCGGGGCTCAGAACCCGCCTAGCCCCCGGCACCACCATGATTGACGCAAATCCTCCACCCGATCTTGCATACAATGTTCGGGTTGGGAGCGGGATGCAAGCGCTGCGTCAGGAAAAATCCGAGGAATTACATGCAGAAGCGACGGCTAACCGGGTTGTTCGCCAGTGTGCGCGCACGACGAACCTAGCTGGCCCGCGCCAGCGTGTCCGGGGCGCGGCGGGCGGGCACGAGGGCGGAGAGGAATTGCTGCGCGCTCGCGGCCCAGTTATAGCGCAGCGCATGGTTGCGGGCGGCTTCGCGCGACAGCATCAGCGCCCGCCGCACCGCGACGCCGAGATCCTCGTCAAGCGCCCCCGCCGCGCAGTCGGCGAGAATGTCCCTCGGGCCGGTCACCGGATAGGCGGCAACCGGCAGTCCCGACGCGAGCGCTTCGAGGACGACGTTGCCGAATGTGTCGGTCAGGCTGGGGAAGACGAAGACATCGGCCGAGCGATAGCACGCGGCGAGGTCCTCGCCGTGCCGGTAGCCGAGGAAATGCGCCTGGGGAAAACGCGCCTTCAGCTCGGCGCGAGCCGGTCCGTCGCCGACGACGATCTTGCTGCCGGGCAGGTCGAGCGACAGGAAAGCCCCGATGTTCTTTTCCGGCGCCACACGGCCGACATAGAGCAGATGCGGGCGCGGCAGATCGAGGAACTCGGTCTTGCCGCCGGGGTGGAACAGCGCGTCGTCAACCCCGCGCGACCAAAGCCTGAGATGGCCGAAGCCGCGCTCGCCGAGCTCGGTCATCAGCGAGGGCGTCGGCACCAGCGTTGCCGCCGCCGGCGCATGGAACCTGCGCAGATAGCCATAGGCCCAATCGGGCGGCACCGGTACGCGCGTGGCGATATACTCTGGAAAGCGGGTGTGGAAGCTGGTGGTGAAGGCCAGCTCCGTATCGAGGCAATAGCCACGGGCCTGCAACCCCAGCGGGCCTTCGGTGGCGATATGGATATGATCCGGCCGCGCCCCTTCGATGAAATAGCCCACGGCGCCGATGGGCGTCAGCGACAGGCGGATTTCGGGATAGGTCGGTACGGGAATCGTCCAGAAACGCTCGGGCGTGAGGTAGCTGACCTCGATGCCGCGCATGCCGATCTGCCTGCCCACCG
>JAEWHZ010000087.1 GCA_023387585.1 Pseudomonadota bacterium | reverse complement strand
CACCGCCTCGACATCGGCCAGCTCGGCGCCGAGGGTCGTCGCGACGGTTTCGAGCGGCACGGCGAGATAGCCGGATTCGTCGAGCCCGTCGATGAGATGGCGGGCGATCATGCGGTCGGCGGCGGTCTTGAGGATCAGCGCCGCCTGGTCGGCGAGATGGTCGGCGAGCAGCTTGCGGCTGGCGACGAACTGCTCGAAATCCGGCGCCTCCGCAGCCGTGGCGGAGGATTGGCGCGGCTCGGGGGCGGCGCCGGTGCGCGGATCGTCGGGGAAGACGTTTTCGGCGGCGGTGTCGTAATTATCGGCGATGGCCTCGGCGGTGTAGGCGCTGCCGGGTTCGGGGGCGGGCTCGGCCTCCGCAGGCGCGCCGTCCTCGCGCTCAAGCAGCGGATTGCGCAGCAATTCGGCCTCGACGAAGGCGTCGAGCTCGAGATGGCTCAACTGCAGCAGCCGGATGGACTGCATCAGCTGCGGCGTCAGGGTCAGGCTTTGCGCCTGACGCATCTCGAGCCGTGGCGACAACGCCATGTGACGCCCTTTCGACGCTGACTCTGGCTTCCTGAACGCAGGTTTGCGCCAAGCGGGCCATCGGGTCAACCGAGGCACGGCAATTTCCGTGCCAATAGCAGGAAAGGCTACAATTCGAAACTGTCGCCCAGATAGACGCGGCGCGCATCGGGGTCGGCGGTGATGGTTTCGGGGCGGCCCTGGATCATCACCCTGCCGCCATGGATGAGATAGGCGCGGTCGACGAGGCTGAGGGTTTCGCGCACGGAATGATCGGTGATGAGCACGCCGATGCCGCGCGCGGTGAGCTGGCGCACCAGCCCCTTGACCTCGGCGACGGCGATGGGGTCGACGCCGGCGAAGGGCTCGTCAAGCAGCATGAAGGCGGGGTCGGCGGCCAGCGCGCGGGCGATCTCGCAACGTCGCCGTTCGCCGCCGGACAGCGCCTCGGCGGGCGATTTGGCGAGATGGGTGATGGAGAATTCATGCAAAAGCCGATCGAGCCGTTCGCGGCGCTCGGCGCGCCTGCGCACATGGTTTTCTAGCACGGCGAGGATGTTGTCCTCGACGCTGAGGCCGCGGAAGATCGACGGTTCCTGCGGCAGATAGCCGATGCCGAGACGGCCGCGCTGGAACAGCGGCAGATGGGTGATGACGTTGCCGTCGAGCCGGATCTCGCCGCGATCGGGCTTCACCAGCCCGACGATCATGGTGAAGCAGGTGGTCTTGCCGGCGCCGTTGGGGCCGAGCAGGCCGACCGCCTCGCCGCGGCGCACGGCTATCGACACGTCGGAGACCACCTCGCGCTTGCCGAAGCGCTTGGCGAGGCCATGGGCGACGAGCCAGCCGCTCTGGTCGATGCGTCCCGAGGCGCCGCTCATTGGGTGGTGAAGGTGCCGGTGACGCGGCCGCCCGAGCCGGAGCTGAAGGTCGAGGTGCCGCTGTCGAGATCGACTACCAGCTCACTGGCCGAGACATGGCCGCTGGCGTTGACGACATGCACGGACCCGGTGAGGCGCAGCACGCGGGAGGCGGGATCGAAGACGGCGCGCTGGCCGGTCGCCTCCTGGTCCGTGGTCTTGAGGCGCACGCTGCCGGTGGCCTCGAAGCGCTGCACGTCGCTGGTGCCGCCCTCGCCATAGAGCACGGTGACCGTGGGTGCCCAGACGGTCACCGAGGGGTGGATGACGACGACATTGCCGGTGAACACGGCGTTGCGCGCGGCATCGTCGATGGTGAAGTTGTCGGCGGTGATGTCGACCTGGGACTGGGCGGCCACTGGCCCGGCGAGGGCGGCGGCGAGCAGGAGGGCGAGCAGGGCGCGGTCAGGGCGCGGCATCGGTCGAAATCTCCTCGTCGGCGCCGGCGGCGCCCGGCAGGTCGGGCACGCTCACGTTGACGCGCGTGAACTCGTATTTGCGGGTGCGCAGGTCGTAGGACATGCCCTCGGCCTCGAGATGGGTGCCGTCGGCATAGTCGATGACGACGCCGCCGCGGCTGACCAGCGTCTGGGCGGCCCAGTCGACGGTGGAATCACGGAACATCGCGGACAGGCCGGCGCTGTCGCTCAGTTCGGCGAGGCCCGGCACGTGGATGCGCTCATCGGGCATTTCGAGCTCGGCCCGGGCGGCGGTGATGAGGGTTTCGACGCCATCGGCATCCTGCATCTCGACCAGGGCGGTTTCGAGGCCCATGCGGTCGAGCGCCTCGAGCCGGGTGACGGCGGACTGGGCGGTGACGCGGTAGGTCGTGCCGTCCTCGAGAATGCCGGAATAGACGGGCGCCGCGATGGAGAAGCTGTCGGGCGTGATCGCGAGCTGGCCGATGGTGAAGCGCAGGCCGGAATTGGCGATGACGATGAAGGCGACCAGCACCGCCAGCACCAGCGCGCCGAGCACCGGCACGAGGATGCGCAGCCTGGCCACGCGCCGGTTGCGCCTTTCCAGCCCGGCAAAGACGGCGCGACGGCGCGCGGCATCGGCGGCAAGGCCGGAGCGGCGCGCGGCGGCGCCGTCAGCTATGGGCGAAGATATCGACATCCTGCCAGCCCATCAGGTCGAGCTCGCAGCGCGTGGCGAGGAAATCGAAGCAGGCGCGCGCCTGCGCGGTGCGGTTCTCGCGCGCCAGCATGCGGTCGAGATGGCGCTTGAGATCGTGCAGGTAGAGAACGTCGGAGGCGGCATAGTCGAGCTGGGCGTCGGTGAGCTTTTCCGCGCCCCAGTCCGAGCTCTGCTGGTGCTTGGACATGTCGATGCCCAGCAGCTCGCGCACCAGGTCCTTGAGCCCGTGGCGGTCGGTATAGGTGCGCACCAGGCGGCTGGCGATCTTGGTGCAATAGACCGGGCCGGCCATGACGCCGAAACGGTTGTAGAGCACGGCCATGTCGAAGCGCGCATAGTGGAAGATTTTCGTTATGCCGGGATCGGCCAGCAGCGCGCTTAGATTGGGGGCCTCGGCCGCGTCGCGCGGAATCTGGACCACATCGGCGCTGCCGTCGCCGGGCGAAAGCTGCACCACGCATAGCCGGTCGCGATGCGGGGCAAGCCCCATGGTCTCGGTATCGATCGCCACTTCGCGGCCATAGCGCGACAGGTCGGGCAGATCGCCCCGGTGCAGTCTGACGGTCATATCGCTCTTTCGGATGATCCTTCGTCCTCGTCTGCCACACGGGCATGAGGTTGAAAAGGCTCCTCGCGCTAAAACGCGGGCGCGTCAGCCCGCAAGCCGGCCGATCTGCCTGCCGGTCTCGGTGATGGCCAGCTCCGGCCCGCGCCGCTCGGCCAGTCCGCGCGACACCAGAAAGAATACGGCGCCTTCGTCGTCGGTACCGAACAGGGACCGCAACTGCACCGGCCCGCATTCCAGCGTTCGCAGCAGGTTGCAGGAGTAGACGGGGACATGCTCCTGCCGTGCCGGAGCGTTTTGCGAGGATGGATCGGCGCTTTCGCTGATGGCGGGGCGCATCAGGTCCGACGCCTCATGGCAGCCAGGGTCACGGGTGACCACCTGATGACGGCAAGGCATTCCTGCATGCGTTTCGGCGTCATTCGGTGTCCTCCCGGATCATCTCCCGGGCCGGACGGACGGCCAACAGATGGCCGTGCATGAGCCGGATCTCGGCGGGACCGAGGATTTGTCCATCGATTTCGAGCCTGGCGCCGCGCAGGCTGACCGGCGCGGCATGCTCCATGGCGAAACGGACCGCCCTGGCGGCCGAACGGAAACGGCGCGCGCCCTGCGCAAGCGCGGTCGCGGCATCGCTGCCAAGGAAAAGCTCCCCTGGCGCGTTGAGAATTCGGGTGTTCATGTTCTTCTTTCTTCCGGCGGTCGCCGGCTGGAGCCATTCCTGTTTTGACAGGGTCAAAGCAGTGCTCCCAGTTTTGTTTTTGTCGTGGTTCAGCGCGTCCTGCGCTGGAAGGGGTAGTCCGGCGCCTGATACAGCGTCCGGATCGCCTCGCCTTCATATCGGTCGTCGTCGAACTCGATCGCGAGGCTCAGCAAGTCGGCAGCCGGCACCTGTTCGATGGCGAACCGGATCGCTTCGGCGGCAGACGGGAATTTCCTGTAGCGAACGATGCTCGACTTGTACCTGCCGCCCGAATAGAGCTCGGCCGGCGTGGAATAGTCGGCCGTCGCGCTCATCGCTTCTTGACGGCGATATCGAAGACGTCCTCGCCGCGCTCGAACATGGTCTTGACCATGCCGGTGGGGCCCAGATCGACTTCGTCGACGACGCGCTCATTGGCTTCGTTGCGGGATTTGACGCGATAGAGCACCGGTCCCCCGTCATGCGGCAGGCAGGCGATCACCTCGCACGGACCGGCGGGGCGATTGCTGCGCCCAGGTGCGGAGCGCAACTCCAGCAATTGGCCGACTTTGTATCGGTGCGACATCAGCCTCTCCCGAATTGTGCGGGGGCGCATCGAACGCGCCCCCTGCGGGACATTGTCGCGTATCCGAATCGCAGAAGTGGTGACCACTCCTGCCGGAACGCTCAGGCCGGCTCAGGCCAGCTGGACGTTGATGGCGGATTCGCGCCCGTCACGACCACGCTCGATGTCGTAGGTGACCTTCTGGCCATCGCCGAGGCCGGAAATGCCGGCCTGTTCCAGCGCGGACACATGCACAAAGGCATCCTTGCCGCCCTGGTCGGGGGTGATGAAGCCGAAGCCCTTGGTGGAGTTGTAGAACTTGACGGTGCCGGTAATCATTCTGGCGCCTTTCGGATTGGCTCGAAGCAAAGCAAACGAGCAGGTTACCCCTGCGCACAGCGCGGCAGGGGCCTAACAACGTTTGCATATCGAAGGAAAGCCGAGCAGCCGGTGGTGCCGGTAAGATCAGTTCGCCAAAAGGCAGAAACGTATAGCGAACACAATCTACCTCAATTGCGTTCAAGTCAAGGCGGCAACGCAAAAACGCCGGCCACGGGGCCGGCGTTTTGCGGAGCCATGCGGCTCTTAAGAGATGGTGCCCAGAAGAAGACTCGAACTTCCACGCCTTGCGGCACACGGACCTGAACCGTGCGCGTCTACCAATTCCGCCATCTGGGCAGGCGGGCGTTACCTAGGGCCGCTTCCTTGTTCTGTCAACACCGGGCTGACGCCCCGACATTCAATTCCCGGCGCCGAACGGGCGCAGCGCCTCATAGAGCTGGCGGTAGCGCATGAAGCGCTCGGCATAGTGCGGGGCGCGGGCCGGATCGGGGGTGAATTCACGCTCATAGCC
>JAEWHZ010000054.1 GCA_023387585.1 Pseudomonadota bacterium | reverse complement strand
GGCTGGCCGCCTGTCCCGAGCGGATCAACGAGGACGACACGACGAGCTATTACGGCACCTCGTGCTTCGCCTCGGCCGGCAGCGTCGAGCTCAACGACGCCAATCTGCCGGTCTACAAGCTGACCCTCCTGCATAACCGGCTGACCGGGGCGATCGACATCGCCTTCACCTATGCCCCGAGCGATGGCAGCACCCTCGACACTTCGCGCCCGCTGACCGTCCGCTTCGGCGCGGACGCGCCCATGACCTTTGCCGGCGACGCGCTCGAAACGCGCTACGACACCACCAACCAGTTCTTCGTCGCCGATCCCGAGCTGCGCGAGACCCTGCTCGACGCCATGCGCGAACGCAATGCGGCGACCATCACCGTGCCGGTGACCGGCGCGCCGGCCGAGCGTCGCGTCACGCTCTCCATGCGCGGCGTCCTCGCCTCGCTCGATTTCATGCACACCTACGCCCGCCGCGTCGGCAGCTACGACGAGTAGGCATCCCAGTTCCCGATGTCACCCCGCCGCAGGGCGGGACCTATCTCCAAACGCTTCAGCCGCCCCGATGGCGCTTCAGGTCAGGTCCCTCGTGATAGGTCTGCTGTGCGGCGGGGTGACGGCCCGCGTGTGTTTGCGCAGGCAAACTCCTAGAACAGGCTGAGCTGGTTCGAGGGCAGGCGGGGCGGCTCGAACAGATCGGTGCGCAGGGCGGGGAATTTGCGGTCGAGCCCGTAGCGCTGTTTTGCCAGGTCGAAGCGCTGGCGCAGCAAGAGGGCATAGGGGCCTTCCCCGCTCATGCGCGTGCCGAATCGCGGATCGTTGTCACGCCCGCCGCGCACGTCGCGGATGATGGAGAGAACGTGCCGCACCCGGTCGGGGAAATGGCGCAAGAGCCATTCGCGGAACACCTCGCGCACCTCGCCGGGCAGGCGCAAAAAGATCATCGAGGCGGTTTGCGCCCCCTGCGCGGCGGCGGCGTCGAGGATGCGCTCGAGCTCCATGTCGTTGATCGCCGGGATCATCGGCGCCGCATTGACCCCGACCGGCACCCCGGCCTCGGCCAGCAGCCTTATCGCCTCCAGCCGCCTTGCCGGCGAGGAGGCGCGCGGCTCGAGCTTGCGGCTCAGCTTGTGGTCCATCGAGGTCATCGAAACCGATACCGAGGCCAGGCCCTGCTTCGCCATCTGGGTCAGGATGTCGAGATCGCGCACCACCAGTGCCGATTTGGTGGTGATCAGCACCGGATGGCGGGTTTCGAGCAGCAGTTCGAGGATGCCGCGCGTCAGCCGGTGCTTGCGCTCGGCCGGCTGGTAGGGATCGGTATTGGTGCCCATGGCGATGGGCTTCGCCCGATAGGATTTTGCCGCCAGCTCGGCGCGCAGCAGCTCGACGGCATTGGTCTTGACGTAGATGTCGCGCTCGAAATCGATGCCGGCGGAATGGCCGAGATAGGCGTGGGTCGGGCGCGCGAAACAATAGGAGCACCCGTGCTCGCAGCCGCGATAGGCGTTGATCGAGCGGTCGAACCCGATATCGGGGCTCTCATTGCGGGTGATGATGCTGCGCGCCCGCTCGATATGCTCCACGGTGTCGAAGCCGGGCATCGCGTCGGGATTGGACCAGCCGTCGTCGAACCCCTCGCGCTGGTGGCGCTCGAAGCGGCCGGTGGCGTTGCTCTGCGCCCCGCGTCCGCGATTGCGGCGCGGATCGACCAGCTCGCGCCGCGCCAGGTCGGCGTCGCGGCTGCGGCTGAGCCGTTCCAGCGTTTCGAACGAAGGCGCGCGATAAAGCGGCATGGATGGTCTCCTGCGAGACGCCGAAACCGACGAATCGTCAGGTCCAACGTCTCCGCAGGCTAGCAGTTGCCTTGGAACATAACAAGAACATCACGAAGGCGTGCTGCGGAACCACCCGCCTTCGATCAGCTGGCGCGGCCCGGTGCGGCTGAGCTTTTCGCGCAGATCGGCAAGCGCCTCCTTCGTCCAGCCGGCCGGGTCGGTCAGCGTCACCCAGCCGTCGAAATAATGCTGCGGCGCATAGACATGCCCGAAGCCGATCGGCGAGGTCTGCGCCAGCGCCATGTCCACCAGCATCTGCAGCGCCGTGACCACGGGATACCAGTTGAACTGCGTGGACACGTCCGGCGGCCGCGGCCCGGAGAGCCAGGGCGGCGCGCGATAGGCCAGGCTGGTTTCGAAGAACACGATCGGGTCGGACGGATATTGCAGGTAGACGATGCGCAGCGGCCCCCATTGCCCGGCCTCGATCCCGCCCCCGGTCTGGTTGTAAAAGCGCACCACCGAGCCGTTGCCGATCCGCGGGCGCCAGATCGGCGTGCCCGGCTCGCGGCTGGCGGTGGCCGAGCGCCAGCCCGGCGTCGCGAAGGGCGTGCCGACCCAGAAGGCGCCGGAATAGGGGTCGGCCAGCACGTCGTAGATGGTCGCCGAAGCCTGCGAGGCATAGGCGCCGAGGCTCAGCCCGTGCAGATAGAGCTTTGGCCGCGTTTCGGGGTCGAGCCCGGTCCAGTGGCGATAGACCGTGGTGAACAGCGCCTGCGCCGTCGCCGTGCCGACCTCGGGCTCGACCACCAGCGACAGCCAGCTCGTCAGATAGGAATACTGCACCGCGACGCTCGCCACGTCCCCGCCATGCAGCATCTCCAGCGTGTCGATGGCCGGCGGATCGACCCAGCCCGTGCCCACCGGCATGATCAGCACCAGGATCGAGCGCTCGAAGGCGCCGATGCGGATCATCTCCGCCAGCGCCAGCTCGGCCCGCGCCTCCGGGCTGTCCGCCGAGCGCAGCCCCACATAGACGCGCAGCGGCAGTTCCGCCGGCCGTTCGGTGATCGCCTCGATCTCCGCGGCGGTCGGCCCCGAGCGCACATAGGTGCGCGCGTCGAGCCCGATCGTTTCCCAGCGGATCAGCGATTGCGCGCTCCCCGACAGCAGCGGATTGACCGGCGGCTCCTCATAAAGCCCGGCCAGCGCGTCGAGATCGGCATAGAAGCGGTCGGCCGTCGCCAGCGTCCAGCGCAGGATGATGCCGTCGACGATGCCGCCCACCAGCGCCCCGACGATGATCACCCCGGCAACGAAGGCGACGCGGCGCGGGATGATGCGGCGCAGCCGGCGCGACACCGCCCGCACGCCCCACACGAACAGCGTCCCGAGCCCGATCAGCACCATAGCCGGCACGATGGCGACCAGGGTGACGAAGATCGGCTGGTTGGTCTCGACCGCCGGCCGTCCCATCAGCACGAGGATCGAGTTCTGCCAGCCGGTCGACAGCCACAGGAAGGCCAGCGCCAGCATGCCGCCGCCGGCGATGGCGAAAAACTTGATCCGCCGCTCCACCGGCCTCGGCGGGCGCGGGATCTGCAAAAAATCCCATAGCCATTCGAGCGACACGCCGATGCCGTAGCCGGCGGCGAAGGCGGCGCCGCACAAGACGCCCTGCATCAGGAACTGGCGCGGGATCAGCGACGGCGTCAGGGCGAGCGAGAAGAAGACGAGCCCGAGCAGCAGCCCGCCCGCCGGCAGGCGGTCCAGCAGCCGCGCCGGCCACGGCTCGCGCCCGGTGTCGGGGGCAGTGCCGGGCGCGCTCATGCCCCGCCCCAGCCTGCGGCCGACAGCGCCAGCCTGACCACCGTGACCACCAGCCAGGTATCGACCACCACCCCGAGCGCGGCGATGGCCATGCCGAGAAGGACGCCCAGCCCGTCCTGGTTGAGCCGGCTCAGGCAGATGACGGTCAGCCCCACATTGGGGATGGCGTTCATGAACGGGATCGGCACCATCATCGGCAGGCACAGCACCATGATCAGCACGCCGATCGGCCGCGCCGTCTGCGGCCCGGTCAGCCAGGTCATGTTGGGCCGGCTGAGCCGCGCGATCAAGCCGGCGAGCCATCCCAGCCTTTCGAGCATGCGGGTGACGAAGCGCGGCGACACGTGGCGCTCGCCGATCAGGCGCGGCAGGCGCACCGGGCGGTGCCGCACCATGGCCAGCGCCACCAGCGCGATCACCAGCGCCACCATGCCGCCATAGCCCGGGGGGCCGGGAATCATGTTGAGCACGCAGAAGGCGAGGATGATGAAGCTGTAGGAGTGCCCGCCGAACAGCGCCATCAGCGCGTTGACGGTGAGCGGGGCGTCGGCATCGACAACCGCCTCGCGCACATTCGCATCGATGGCGGCGATCTCGATCTCGACGGGGCTCGGCGCGCGCCGCTGCCGGTCGGTCACGGGCTCGTCAGCGCTCGATGAGGCGCGGCATCAGCTCGACGAAATTGCATGGGCTGTGCCGGTAGTCGAGCTGGTGGGTCAGGATGCCCTCCCACGCATCGCGGCAGGCGCCGCGCGAGCCGGGCAGCACGAAGACGAAGGTCTCGCCCACCAGCCCCGCCGTCGCCCGGCTCTGGATCGTCGAGGTGCCGACCGTGGTGGCACTGTATTGGTGGAACAGCACCGAAAACCCCTCCATGCGCTTGTCGAACAGCGGCTCGACGGCGTCGGGCGTCACGTCGCGGCCGGAAAAGCCCGTGCCGCCGGTGGTCAGCACCACCTGCACCGTCTCGTCGGCGACGAAATCCATGACCGCCTTGCGGATCGCCTGCCTGTCGTCGGGCACCACGACGCGCCCGGCGGCGCGGTGGCCATCGGCTTCGAACAGGCTGACCAGCAGCGCGCCGGCGGTGTCGGTCTCGAGCGTACGGGTGTCGGAGACGACGACCACGCCGATGCCGAGCGGCACGAATTGGCGTTTGGGGTCAGTTGCGGTCTTGAACATCGCTTTCGCCTTCATTGTCCGCTTCCTGCGGTCCCGTCCCGGTGACGTCGGAAAGTGCGCTTTCCACCTCCGGCTCGGCCTCGCTCACATCCTCCGGCTCGGGCTCGGTGCGCGGGTCGAGCACCACCGATTCGAGTGTCGTCGGGCGGTCCGAAACCGGCTGGAACGGCGCCCTTTCGGCGGCGTCGACCGATTTGCGCACCCGCATGCGCAGCCAGGCGGCGACGGCCAGCGCGCCGTGGAAGGTCACGGTGACCATGAACAGGGCCACCGGCCCGAAAACGCTCATCAGCACCGAGGCCAGCGCCGGTCCGATGGCGAGTCCGACCCCGAGGAACAGCAGCATGCCGCCGGCGACCTTGGCGAAATCGCCGTCGCGCGCGAAGTCGTTGGCATGGGCGACCGCCACCGCATAGAGCGGGTTGGCGGCGAAGCCATAGGCCGCGAACAGCACATACATCAGGATGCCGGCGGCGGGATTGACGATCAGCGTCAGCGTGCCGACCAGCGCGGCGGAGCCGGCAAGCCCGATCAGCACCAGCCGGCGGTCGATGTGGTCGGACAGGCGCCCGGCCGGAATCTGCGCCACCGCGCCGAGAATGGCGGCGGTGGCGAACAGCACGGCGATGCCGCCGGCGTCGAGCCCCTGCTGATAGCCATAGACCGGGGCCAGCGTGCCGAAGGCGCCATTGGCCATGCCGCAGGACAGCGCCGCGATCGCCGCCACCGGCGAGGTGCGGTACAAAAGCCCGATATCAAGCCGGGCGGAAGCGAGCGGCTTGGGCTGCGGGCTCGATGTGAGGGCGGTCGGCAGCAGGGCACAGATGAAGCTGATGGCGCCGATGACGAAGGGCAGGTAGCCGGCGGTGCCGGTGATCGACATGGCGAGCTGGCCGATGGTCGAGGCCGACATGTTGATGGTGACGTAGATCGAGAAGATCGTGCCGCGATTGCGATTGTCCGACACCTCGTTGAGCCAGCTCTCGACGATCATCGCCGCGCCGGCGAAGCAGAAGCCGGACAGCGCGCGCAGCACGATCCAGCCGACATCGTTGATCCACAACAGGTTGAGCAGGATGGTGATGGTGCCGATGGCCGCCATGACCGAGAAGGCGCGGATATGGCCGACCTTGCGCACGATCAGGGGCACGCCGATCGAGCCGGCGATGAAGCCCACCGACCAGCCCGTGCCGATCAGGCCGAGCGCCACCAGCGAGAAACTTTCCTCGGCGCCGCGCACCGAGAGCAACAGTCCCTGAAGCCCGCCGCCGAACATCAGCAGCGCCGAACCCAGGAACAGGGCGTAAATCTTGACGACCGACCTCATGGCCTACCCGCAATGCCTGCCGCACGGATTTCGATCCGGCGCACGAGGTGTTTGTGCGATGCGTCGCCAAAAGGGTCAACCGCAAGCGGGGCGACGCTCAGGCTTTTTTCGGGGCGACCCCGCGCTGGTCTATCAGCTCGGCCAGTTGCAGCATGTCGCGCCAGGCATGCGCCTTGGCGGCGGGGTTGCGCAGCAGATAGGCCGGATGCAGCATGGCGATGGCCGGGGCGCTATGGGTGCCGAGGCTGACCTCGCCGACCCGCCCGCGCATTTTCAGGATGCCCTGTTTGGTGTCGAACACCTGCCGCGTCGCCAGCCCCCCTATGGTGACGATGACGCTGGGGGCGACGAGCTCCACCTGGCGCACCAGAAAGGGCAGGCACTGGGCGATTTCCTCCGGCGTCGGCTCGCGATTGCCGGGCGGGCGCCAGGGCACGGTGTTGACGATGTAGAAATTGCTGCGGTCGAGCCCGATGGCGCCGAGCATGCGGTCGAGCAACTG
>JAEWHZ010000047.1 GCA_023387585.1 Pseudomonadota bacterium | reverse complement strand
TCGGCCTCGGCCTGCAGTTCATCTCGCTGGCCAAGGGCATGTCCGCCAATGGCGGCAATATCAGCCAGAACGGCTTCGGCAATGCCGCCGGCATCGGCCAGTTCGGCTCCGGCAATCACGGCGTGCTCGTGCAGCAAGGCAACGGCCATACCGGCACGATCAACCAGCACGGCAACAACAACAGCTGCGGGCTGTTCCAGTTTGGCGAGAACACCAACGCCTCGTGCGACCAGTACGGCAACGGTCAGAGCTCGATCACCACGGTGTTCGGCTTCTGATCCCGGACCGATCGCGGAAAACAAAAAAGGGGCCGCACGGCCCCTTTTTCACGTCCCGGTCCGGAGACCCGAAGACTTCAGATATAGCCCAGATCGTTGGGCGCCGGCGCACCGGTATTGAGCACGACGACCTTCGACCCCACCGTGACGCGGCTGTAGAGATCGATGATGTCCTGGTTGAACAGGCGCACGCAGCCCGAAGACAGCGACTGGCCGATCGAGTTCGGATCGTTGGTGCCGTGAATGCGGTAGAGCGTGTCCCGGCCGTTGTTGAACAGATAGAGCGCCCGCGCGCCCAGCGGGTTGTGCAGGCCCGGCTCCATGCCGTTGGCCCACGGTCCGTTCAGCTCCGGGTTCTCCCGGATCATGTTCTGGGTCGGCGTCCAGCGCGGCCACTCGGCCTTGCGCCCGATATAGGCTTCGCCCTGATAGTCATAGCCGGCCCGGCCAACCCCGACGCCATAGCGCATGGCCTGCCCGTCGCCGCGCGTAAGGTAAAGGAAACGCGCACCCGGATCGACGATGATCGTACCGGGAATCTCGCTCGACTGATACGGCACGACCTGGCGCAGCAGTTCCGGGCGCACGCGCGCCGGATCGAAACCCGAGATCGGGAAGCGCTCCTGCGGAAGATCGCCATAGACCTGACGATAATAGGGGTCGACATATGGCAGGGCACCCGCCGTCGGCTGAAGGCGGGCACTGCTGCAGGCGGCGAGCGCGAGGGGGGCGAGCGCCAGAAAGCCACGGCGCGTCAAACTCTTGGTCACTGAACTCGATTCCCAAAGGATTGGAGCATGGGTTCTAGTCGATTTTGGCAAAAGCTTTGCTAATGCAGCCGTATTCCGCGGGACGCGGACTGTATCGAAATGGAGCACGAGCGAACTTCGGCCATCTGCCGGAGCCCCGGCGTTACGGGGGATTCGCGGCACCGACTTGGCAGTTACCCTCTTAATCCGCGCCGTGGCGATAACATTTCCGTCAGGTTCGATTTACAGGCGCCGACTGTTGACCTCGTGCCACGCCTGACTATCTTCAGGATCGGTTTCAACACCAACAGGACGGTGCACAATGGAAAGCTTGGCGATCGATCGCATGCACGCAATCGCTCGACGGGAATTTCATCATGCCTGCCTCCATCACCCTGTCCAGGGTCAGCTACGCGACCGCTGACGGCCGCTCCCTCCTCTCCGATCTCGATCTCAGCTTCGGCCCACAGCGCACCGGCCTTGTCGGCCGCAACGGCGTGGGTAAATCGACGCTGCTCAAGCTGATCACCGGCGAGCTGACGCCCGCCTCCGGCTCGGTCTCGGTGACCGGGCGTCTCGGCCTGCTGCGCCAGAGCGTGGGAGCCGAAGCCGGCGCCCGCATCGTCGACCAGCTCGGCGTCGGGGAGGCGTTGGCAAGGCTCGACCGCATCACCGCCGGCGACGGCAGCGAGGCCGATTTCGACGCCGCCGACTGGATGCTGCCGGCCCGCATCGAAACGGTGCTGAGCGAACTCGGCCTTGGCGGGCTCGATCTCGATCGCGAACTGGCAACGCTGAGCGGCGGCCAGCGCACGAGGCTGGCGCTGGCGGCGCTGCTGATCGAAGAGCCGGACATGATCCTGCTCGACGAGCCGACCAACAATCTCGACGCCGAAGGGCGCGAAATGGTCAAATCGGTGCTCAAGAACTGGAAGGGCGGTGCCGTCGTCGTCAGCCACGACCGCGACCTGCTGGCCGAGATGGACGCCATCGTCGAGCTGACGACGCTCGGGGCGACAACCTATGGCGGCAATTACGACCATTATGCCGAGCGCAAGGCGCTGGAGCTGGCGGCGCGCGAACAAGATCTGGCCAGCGCCGAGCAGAGGCTGGGCGGGATCGAGCGCAAGATCCAAGCGCAGCGTGAACGCCAGCAGCGAAGGGATTCCGCAGGCAAGACAAAACGCGCCCGTGGCGATGCGCCCAAAATCCTGCTCAACGCCATGGCCAACCGCGCCCAGGAAACCGGCGCCAGCCAGGCGCGGCTGGCCGGAAGGATGCATAGCCAGGCCGCTGACGCCGTGTCGGAAGCCCGTGCCGAGCTGGAAGTGATCGCCCCGGTAAGCGTGACATTGCAGCCGACCGGGCTGCCGGCCGGCAAGCTGGTGGTCGAGGCCGCGGAACTGACCGGCGGGCACGACCGGCAGGCGCCGGCGATACGCGACCTGTCCTTCATTCTGCATGGGCCGAGGCGTGTGGCGATCACCGGCCCCAACGGCTCGGGCAAATCGACCCTGCTGCGCCTGCTGACCGGCGCGCTCGCCCCGATCTCGGGCAGCGTGCGGCTCGGCGTGCCGACCGCCATGCTGGACCAGACCGTGTCGCTGCTCGATCGCGAGGCCAGCGTGCTCGACGCCTATCGCACCATCAATCCGGATGAGGACATCAATGCCTGCCGGCGGGCGCTGGCGCGGCTGAAATTCCGCGCCGACGATGCGCTGAAGCCGGTCTCGGCGCTGAGCGGCGGCGAGCTGCTGCGCGCCGGCCTCGCGGCAACCATCGGCTCGGCCAGCCCGCCCGGCCTGCTCATTCTCGACGAGCCGACCAACCATCTCGACCTGGAAGCCATCGCCGCGGTCGAAGCGGGCCTCAACGCCTATGACGGCGCGCTCATCGTGGTGAGCCATGACCGGGCCTTCCTCGAGGCCATCCGCATCGAGGAAGAGATCGCGCTGCCCTGAAACGAAGGACCGGCGTTCGCCTGCGCAAAAGACGCGCGGCGCTGTTCGTTATTCGTCGCGATAGACCTTTTCGCGGCGCTCGTGCAGTTCCTGCGCTTCGAGCGACAGCATCGCTATCGGCCGCGCATCGAGCCGCGCGACGCCGATCGGCTCGCCGGTCTCCTCGCAATAGCCGTATGTCCCGTCCTCGATGCGCTTGAGCGCCGCGTCGATCTTGGCGATCAGCTTGCGCTGCCGGTCGCGCGTGCGCAGCTCCAGCGAACGGTCGCTTTCGGAACTGGCCCGGTCGGCCATGTCGGGATGGTTCTGGCTTTCTTCCTGAAGGTTTTCGAGCGTCTCGCGGCTTTCGCGGAGGATCTCTTCCTTCCACACCTCGAGCTTGCGCCGAAAGTAGTCCCGCTGACGCGGGTTCATGAAGGATTCGTCTTCCGTGGGCCGATATTCCTCAATGGTATCAAGCGAAGACATCAGCAGACTCGATCTCCTATGCGCCCCCTGGAGGGGCCTTATAGTAAAGAGCCCCTTGCCAAACAAGCCAGGTCGCCGCGATTGGTGAAGTCGTGAAAGCAGCGCGGCAAGAGGCGCATAGCCGGGATTCCGCAACGCTTTGATGACGCGTCAGGTGAACAGGCCGCGCTTTGCCAGCTCCACGGCGACCCGCAGCTCGATCTCGGCGAGCGCGGCGGCGAGGCCAGGCTCGTCCGCGGGCTCGGGCCGGATCATCAGGTCCCGAAGCGCGACGAGCCGCTCGGTCGCGATGCGGCCGGCCAGCAGATCGGCTTCCAGCGCATCGAGGCCGTCGAGCAGCGCGCGGCCGCGCCGCACCGCGCGACGCCGGCCTTCGAGCGCATCTCCCACGCCCTGAAGCGCGAGAATGGCATCGAGCCCGGCAACGGGCGCGGATGGCGGCGGCGCGGCGGCGCGCGCCACCTGGCGCGGATCATAGGGCATGAAGGCACGGCCGGCGGCGCTCGTTCCGGACGGCGAACGGGCGGCGACCGAGCCTGCCTGCCGCGTGGTGTCGATGCGCAAAGTCCGCTCCGTGGTCCGGGATGGATCAAACTGGGCAAAATCTGCCCCGTCAGGGTTAAGGAAGGCTTAATCGACCCGGCATTTCCTGCAGCGCGGGCGGAATCGATTTTTCGGAACCCCTCTATAAGCTACTGTTTTTTCGTCCTTTTTCAGAGGTCGTTCGTAGTTGGCACGCTTCTCGCAATGTCGGGGGCAGTCAACGGAGCGAGCCGATCCATGCCCCGATTCAAAACCCTCATGCTGGCCGGCCTTGCCGCGCTGTCCCTGTTCGCCGCCGCCCTGCCCGCTGCCAACGCGGCGGCGGCGCGCATCAAGGACATCGTCGATTTCGAGGGTATCCGCGAGAACCAGCTGGTCGGCTACGGGCTGGTGGTCGGGCTCAGCGGCACCGGGGACAGCCTGCAGAATTCGCCCTTCACCCGCCAGTCGCTGCAATCCATGCTCGAACGGCTCGGCGTCAACACCCAGGGCGAGAACGTGCGCACGCGCAACGTCGCCGCAGTGATGGTGACGGCGAACCTGCCGCCCTTCGGCACGCAGGGCTCGCGCATCGATGTCAGCGTGGCGGCGCTGGGGGATTCGAGCTCGCTGCAGGGCGGCACGCTGCTGGTCACCCCCCTGCTCGGCGCCGATGGCGAGGTGTTCGCCATCGCCCAGGGCCCGGTGCTGATCAACGGCTTCCGCGCCGATGGCGAGGCGGCAAGCGTGATCTCCGGGGTGCCGACCACGGGGCGCATCTCGAGCGGCGCGCTGATCGAGCGCGAGATCGCCTTCCAGCTCGGCGCCCAGACCTCGCTGCGGCTGGCGCTGCGCAATCCGGACCTGACCACCTCGCGCCGCATCGCGCTGGCCATCAACGATTTCATCGGCGTGCCAACCGCCGTGCCCGAGGACCCGGCGACGGTGCGCGTGACCCTGCCGCAGGGTTTCAACGGCAACATCGTCGACCTACTGACCGATGTCGAGCAGCTGGTGGTGGCGGTCGACCAGCCGGCCAAGATCGTCATCGACGAAAATTCGGGCATCATCGTCATGGGCGCCGATGTACGCGTGTCGACGGTGGCGGTGGCGCAGTCGAACCTGACGGTGACCATCGCCGAGGACCCGGTGGTGGTGCAGCCCGAGCCGTTCTCGTTCGGGCAGACCACGGTCGAGCCCAATACCAGCCTCAACGTGACCCAGACCGACACCGCGCTCTCGGTGATGCGCGAATCCGTGACCTTGCAGGAGCTCGTCGACGGACTGAACGCGCTCGGCATCGGGCCGCGCGAGCTGATCGCCATCCTGCAGGCGATCAAGGCGACCGGCGCCCTGCAGGCCGAGATCGAGGTGCTGTGATGCTGGAAGCGATCGACAGGACGAGCCCGGCCTATATCCAGGCCCGCCGCCAGGCCGAGCAGATGGAGGGATTGTTCCTCAACACGCTGGTCAGCCAGATGATGTCGAGCATCGGCAAGGATTCCGGCTTCGACGGCGGGTTCGGCGAAGAAACCTGGCGCTCCATCCAGTCCGAGCATTTCGCCCAGGCCATGGCCGAATCCGGCGGAGTGGGCCTCGCCGACGCCATCACCGAAGACATCCTCGCCATGGCCGGCCAGCGCCCAAGCGCCACCCCGGCCGAAGCGATCCGTGC
>JAEWHZ010000039.1 GCA_023387585.1 Pseudomonadota bacterium | reverse complement strand
GGCGCATCCGGACCTGCAATGCGACTCGCTCGCCTGCGTCGCCGCCGTCGCCGATACGCGAATCGCCCTGATCCGCGTGGCCGATGCCTTCGCCGAGGAATGCGGCACCGGTGCGCTGATCGTGACGAAGCTCTATGCGCCCGCCTTCTGCCGCCTGCCGGGCGCCACGGTGATCGACGCCGCCGATCTGAGGCGCGGCGGCGTCCACTGGCTGCGCCGCGACGGGGAGGGCTGGGAAGTCCGCCCCGCCATGCCGACGCTCGATCGGCCCTGGCGGGTCAGGTTGTGGCGCTAGCTAGATCTGGAGGAGCGTTTCCGCCTGTCCCCTGACGCCGGGCTCGAACACGAAGACGCTGCCGGCATGCGGCTGCTTTTCGAGATCTTCCTGCGACAGCGTCTTGCTGGCCGAGGTGATGTAGAGCGTCGACAGATCGGGTCCGCCAAAGGCGGGGCAGGTGACTTGCGTCACCGGCAGCTCGACGATGCGATCGACCGAGCCGTCCGGCGCATGGCGCACAACGCAACTGCCGCCCCAGCGCGCGTTCCACAGATAGCCTTCGGCATCGACGACCGAGCCGTCGGGCGAGCCGCGGTGGTCCGACACGTCGGCGAACAGTTCCCAATCGCCTGTCGGCAGGCCGGTTTCCGGGTCGGTGGCGATCTTGAGAATCTGCTTGGTAAAAGTGTCGGAGAAATAGGCCGTACGCCCATCCGGCGCGAAGCAGGTAGAGTTCGGCACCTTCACCGAACGGCGCAACACATCGAGTTTACCCTGCTTCCAGCGATAGAGCGCGCCGGCCGCCTCGTCCTCTTCCTTGCGCATGGTGCCGATCCAGAAGCCGCCCGTGGGGTCGACCCGGCTGTCGTTCGCGCGGGTCAAGGGATCGTCGGCCTCGATGTCGGCCAGTGTCTGCGAAAATGCGCCGGAGGACAGCGAGAACAGCTTGAGCCCGGTTTCCGTGGCGATGGCGAGCCGGTCGTCATCGACGATGCCGGCGGCGGCTGCGGATTCAGGCAGTTGCCAGGTCTGGCGGATGCTGCCATCGTCGCCGGCCGCGAACAGCGTGTTCTCGAGGATGTCGAACCAGAACAGCTCGCGGCGCGACGCGTGCCAGAACGGGCCTTCGCCCAGCCGATTGCGGCAGTCGATGAAAAGCTCCGCCTTGTCGCTCATCGCTTCTTCTCCCTGTCATAGGCCTCTACGGCCCTTGCGGCGCGTTCGCCGACTTCCGCCACGCTCATGCCCGGCTTGAAAATATAGGTGCCCAGCCCGAAGCCGGCGCAGCCGGCGGCGAAATAGGCGTCGAAATTGTCTGGGTTCGCTCCGCCCACGGCATAGACCGGCACCTGAGGCGGCAGCACCGCCTTGAGCGCCTTGATGCCGCCTGTTCCCATGACTTCCGCCGGGAAAATCTTGAGCGCGTCGGCGCCGGCGCGCAGCGCCGAGAATGCCTCGGTGGGGGTGAACACGCCCGGATAGGAGCCGAGCCCGCGCGCCTTGCTGTGCGCGATCACGTCCGGATTGGCGTCCGGCGAGACGATGAAGGTGCCACCGGCCTCAGCCACCGCGTCGACCGCCTCGCGGCTCAGAACCGTTCCGGCGCCGATCCGGGCACGGCCCTTGAATGCTTGCGCCGCCGCGCCGATCGAAACCAGCGGCTCGGGGGAGTTGAGCGGTACCTCGATCATGGTGATGCCGGCCCCGACCAGAGCCTCGCAGACGGGCACGGCCTCGTCGGGCTTCAGGCCGCGCAGGATGGCAATGATCTGTCGGGGTTCGGGCATATTTTAGTTTTCCTTGTTCTGACGGCTGCGTGCCTTCTTGAGGCCGGCCAGCGTGGCCTCTGCCGCATCGATTCGTTCCGAGGTGCCGCCCGCCGCGGCGATCGCCTCGGCATAGCGCGCGCCGAGCGCGGGCGAACCGACGATTACCACCGGACCGCTGGTGATCCAGTCGCGTGCCGCCCCGATCTCAGCGCCGATCAGCAGGCCCGAAAGATAGCCCGCGCACCAGCCCGGCGAGCGGCCGGACAGCAGCGAGGCCGCGCGCACCGTGAACAGCGACGCGCTCAGCTTTTCCGGCTGTTCCAGCCCGATGGCGCTGCCCCTGGCAAAGCCTTCCGCCAAATCGGCATCGTCCGCCGCCCCGGCGAGCGAATGGCGCAGCACCGAATGGCTGCGCAGCACATCGAACAATTCGCCCGTCATCGCCGTCGAGAAGGTCTCGATATGCGTTCCGGAAAGCCGCGCCCATTTCGAATGCGTGCCGGGCATGCACACCGTGCCGGAAAAGCCCGGCCGCAGCGCCGCGATTCCCAGCAGCTGCGTCTCTTCCCCGCGCATCACGTTCTCGGCGCCGGGCTCGCGCACGCACACGCCGGGCAGGATGGTGACGTCGAGCCCGTCCGGCGCGTCTTCCGGCTTGACGCCGGCGTCGGCAAGTCCCGCGAGGTCGGTCGGCGCATCGAGATAGGGTGCCTCGATCCAGCCCTGCCGCGCCCCTGCCATGCCGCACACCAGCACGTCATGCGACAGGGTATCGAGATGCGGCGCCAGCAGCGATCGCAGGGCCTCGCTATATTCGGCGCGCTGCAAGGTGCCCATGCCCTGGGGTGAGCCGGCCGAGAAGGTTACGGCGCCGTCCTTGGCGACGCCCCAGGCGCGCAGGTTCGACGTTCCCCAGTCGATCGCGATCCAATCGGTTGGCTGCTGCACCGGTTTTATTCCTTTCTCGCTGCGCGCGTGAACACTGGCGTACCATCCGGACGCCCGCAAGTGCGGGGCCGGGTTTTAGCATTCGACAATCCGCCGCGCCCCGCTAGGGCAAATTAAAGTTCCATACAAGCAGGCGGCGCGATAGAAGCGAGACGAGGCCCGCGGGTGAGGGCGGGGAAAGAGGATACGATGACTGCACACGATTCTG
>JAEWHZ010000340.1 GCA_023387585.1 Pseudomonadota bacterium | reverse complement strand
CGCGCATCGACGCCTTCGACAATTTCGTTTCCATCCTCGTCTATGTGCCGCGCGAGCGCTACGATTCCGAGGCCCGCGCCCGCATCGCCGATTATCTCGCAAAAATCTATGACGGGCGCGTCTCCGCCTTCTATCCCTTCTTCCTCGAAGGCGATCTGGTGCGCCTGCACGTCATTATCGGCCGCGTCGGCGGGCCGACCCCGCGCCCCTCGCGCGAGGAGCTGGAAGCCGCCGTCACCGACATGACGCACGGCTTCGGCGACCTTCTGGTGGCGCTAGCCGCCGATCCCGCCGCCGTCTCCGCCTATCGCAACGCCTTCTCCGCCGCCTACCGCTCGCGCAACACGCCGCAGCGCGCGCTGGCCGATATCGAGCTGTTCGGCACCCTGTCCGAAGCGCGCCCGGTCGCCATCGCCATTACCGCGGAGGGCGCCGAAGACGGGCGCATGAGCCTTCGATTCTACGCCCATGGCCGCGCCGTGCCGCTCAGCGAGCGCGTGCCGCTGCTGGAGAATTTCGGCTTCAGCGTCATCGACGAGCGCACCTATACGGTCAGCGCCACCGACGGCGTGGCGCGGTTCGTCCACGACATGTCGCTCGTCGCCGCGCCCGATTGCGCCGACGACGCCTCGCGCAGCCGGCTCGAAACGGCCATTGAGGCCGTGTGGCATGGCGAGGCGGAGAATGACGGCTTCAACGCCCTGTGCCTCTGCGCCGGGCTCGACTGGTCGGAAGCGGCGCTGATCCGGGCGCTGGCGCGCTATCTGCGCCAGCTCGGCTCCAGCTATTCCCAGCGCTATCTCGCCGCCGTGCTGGTCACCCAGTCCGAGGCGGCGCGCAGCATCGTCGATCTGTTCAACGCCCGCTTCGACCCCGCGGCACACGACCCCAAGGCGGAAGCCGCTGCCCGTGCCGCCATCCTCGCTGCCCGCGAGGCCTCGACCTCGCTCGACGAGGACCGCATCCTCGAAAAATTCGCCAATCTCGTCGACGCCGCCCTGCGCACCAATTACTTCCAGCGTCCCGGCGGGATGCGGCGTCCGGCGCTGGCGATAAAATTCGACAGCGCCGCCGTGCAGCTCATGCCGGCCCCGGTGCCCTATCGCGAGATCTTCGTCTATTCGCCGCGCGTCGAGGGCATCCATCTGCGCTTCGGCGCCGTGGCGCGCGGCGGGCTGCGCTGGTCCGACCGCCCGGAGGATTACCGCACCGAGGTGCTGGGGCTGGTCAAGGCGCAGCAGGTGAAGAACGCGGTGATCGTGCCGGTCGGCGCCAAGGGCGGGTTCGTCCCCAAGCGCCTCGTTTCCGGCATGGGGCGCGAGGCCTATATGGCCGAGGGCACCGAGAGCTACACCATCTTCATCTCCGCCCTGCTCGACGTCACCGACAATCTCTCCGACGCCGGGATCGAGCCGCCGGCCGAGCTGGTGCGCCATGACGGGGACGACCCCTATTTGGTCGTCGCCGCCGACAAGGGCACGGCGAGCTTTTCCGATACCGCCAACGCCATCGCGCTCGATCGCGGCTTCTGGCTCGGCGACGCCTTCGCCTCGGGCGGCTCGGCCGGGTACGACCACAAGGGGATGGCCATCACCGCGCGCGGCGCCTGGGAATCGGTCAAGCGCCATTTCCGCGAGATGGATCGCGACACCGATTCCGAGCCCTTCACCGTCGCCGGCGTCGGCGACATGTCGGGCGACGTGTTCGGCAACGGCATGCTGCTGTCGCGCCGGATCAGGCTCGTCGCCGCGTTCGATCATCGCGACATCTTCCTCGATCCCGAACCCGACCCCGAAACCAGCTTCGCCGAGCGCAAGCGCCTGTTCGAGCTGCCGCGCTCGAGTTGGCAGGACTACGACCCCGCCCTGATCTCGACCGGCGGCGGCGTGTTCTCGCGCTCCGCCAAATCGATCCCGCTCAGCCCGGAAATCCGCGTCGTCCTCGGCATCGAGGACATGGCCCTGCCGCCAGCGGCGCTGATCGCCGCCATCCTGTCGGCACCGGTCGACCTGTTGTGGTTCGGCGGCATCGGCACCTATGTGAAATCCGCCGAGGAAACCGATGTCGGCGATCGCGCCAACGACGCATTGCGTGTCGATGCCGACAGGCTGCGCGCCAAGGTGGTCGGGGAAGGCGCCAATCTCGGCGTCACCCAGCGCGGCCGCATCGCCTATGCCGCCGCCGGCGGGCGCATCAATACCGACGCCATCGACAATTCGGCCGGGGTCAACTCCTCCGATGTCGAGGTCAACATCAAGATCGCGCTCGCCCCCGTCACCGCCTCCGGCGCGCTGGCCTATGAGGCGCGCAATGCGCTGCTCGCCGAGATGACCGACGAGGTCGCGGCGCTGTGCATCCGCAACAACTACCTGCAAGGGCTGGCCCTCTCGCTCGCCCAGCGCGCGGGCGTCGCCGCCCTGCCCGCCCAGGCCCAGCTCATGGAGCGGCTCGAGGCTGAAGACCGGCTCGACCGTGCCATCGAGTTCCTGCCCGATGCCAGGGCGGTGTCCGAACGCCTCGCCGCCGGCACCGGCCTCACCCGGCCCGAGCTCGCCGTGCTGCTCGCCTATGCCAAATTGACCTATTACGACGATCTGCTGGCGACCTCCGCCCCCGACAACCCCCTGCTCGCCCATGAGCGGGCCGACTATTTCCCCAAAATCCTCGCCACCCGCTATCCCGAAGCCGTCTCGGCCCACCGCCTCGGCCGCGAGATCGTCGCCACGCGCCTTGCCAACGAGATTCTCAATCGCGGCGGGCCGGCCTTCGTCTCGGAACTCTTGGAATCGACCAGCGCCGGCCCGGGCGAGATCGCGCTGGCCTTCGCGCTGGTGCGCGACATCCATGGGCTCGACGCGCTGTGGGACGAGATCGACGCGCTCGACGGCAAGCTGCCCGGCGCCGTCCAGCTCGACCTTTACGCCGAGGTCGAAGCGCTGCTGCGCCGCGAAACGCTGTGGTTCCTGCGCAATGCCGATCTCACCGGCGATCTCGCCCGGCTCGCCGCCCTGCACCGCGCCGGCGTCGAAACGCTGTCCGAACTGCTCGACGGTGCCCTGGCTCCCTCCGTCGAGCCCCTGTCGGTCGGCAGCGTCGTGCCGGCGGCGCTCGCCGAACGCCTCGCCCGGCTGAAGCTGCTCGCCCATGCCAGCGACATCGCCGCCGTGGCCGGGCGCGCCGGGGTCGATTTCGACATCGCCGCTTCGGTCTATTTCGCGCTGGCCGAGCAGTTCTCGCTGTTCACCATCGAGAGCAGGGGGCGCGCCCTCGTGCTCTCCGACCGCTTCGAGCGCATCGCCCTCGACCGGGCCCTCGCCAATCTCGCGCGCGGGCATCGAGACCTCGCCTGCGACGTCGTCGGCGCCGGCACCGGCGACCCCGTCAACCGCATCGCCGCCTGGCGCGCCGAGCGCCAGCGGCCGGTGGCGCGCGCCAGCGAAGCGCTGGGCGAGCTGGTCGACGGCACCGCCACCGTCGCCCGCCTCTCCGTCGCCGCCGGCCTGCTCTCCGACCTTGCGCAAGAACGCTGAGCCGAAAGTCGCGCTTGCCGCGCGTAGCGGCGCGTGCCACCCAACCGGAAAGAGGGAGACCGCGATGACATCCACCGCCCCCGGCACGACGCTCGCCGACTGGCTCGCCGCCCAGCCCGATCTGCGCCCCGGCCTCGCCGACACCGTCGCCGCCATCGCCGGCGCCTCTGCCGGCATCGCCGCCGCCCTGCGCACCGCGCCGCTCACCGGGCTGACCGGCACCGCCGGCTCGACCAATGTTCAGGGCGAGGCGCAGAAGCCGCTCGACATCCTGTCGAACGACTTGTTCGTCAAGCACTTGGAGAAAGTTCCTCAAATTTCGAGTCTGATCTCCGAGGAATTGAATCAAGCGCATCACTTTCCGATTCAGGACCCGGCCGCAGACCTCATCGTCGCCTGCGATCCGCTCGACGGCAGCTCGAACATCGACGTCAACGTCACCGTCGGCTCGGTGTTCTCCATCCTTGCCGGCGGGCGCGACGCGCTGCTGCAAAAGGGCACCAGCCAGCTCGCCGCCGGCTACACCACCTATGGCGGCTCGACCAATCTCGTGCTCACCTTCGGCAGGTCCGTCGCCCTGTTCACGCTCGACACGGACGACGTCTTCCGCCTCGCCAACCCCGCCGTCTCCATCCCGCTCGAGACGGCCGAATACGCCATCAACAGCGCCCGCCAGCCCTATTGGGACGCGCCCACCACCCGCTATATCGAAGGCTGCCTTGCCGGCAAGAACGGCCCGTTCGGCAAGCGCTACAACATGCGCTGGGTCGGCTCCATGGTCGCGGACGTCCACCGCATCCTGATGCGCGGCGGTGTCTTCCTTTATCCGGTCGACAGCGAGACCGTCGCCAAAGGCGGACGCCTGCGGCTGGTCTACGAGGCCTTCCCCATGGCCATGATCGTCGAGGCCGCGGGCGGCGCCGCCATCACCGGCCCGAAGCGTATCCTCGACATCGAGCCGAACGAGATCCACCAGCGCGTCGCCGTCATCCTCGGCTCGAAGAGCGAGGTCGAGCGCATCGGAAAACTCTACGCCGAGGCCGGCTGAACCCGTTGGCGCTTTTCGGTCCGATGCTCTAGATATCCCCCGACACGAAGGGGGATGCTCATGGCCGACGAATTGCCCGCGACCAATGCCGAAAGCTGGCTCAAGCGCGAGTTCCACCGCCAGTTCCTGATGCGCCAGGCCAACCGGTTGTTCGACTTCTTCGAGCGCGGCGCCCTGAACCGGGCCGGCGGCTTTTACGAGCTCGACCGGAACGGCGCCCCCATCGCCACCTCCAATTCTCTGCGCGAGCTGCATGCCACCACCCGCATGGTGCACTGCTTCGCCATAGGGAGCCTGCTCGGCCGCCCGGGCTCCGACGCCATGGTCGATCATGGCATGCGCTATATCTGGGAAAGCCACCGCGATGCCGAGCATGGCGGCTATTTCTGGTCGCTCGACGACGAGGGTCCCAGGGACCCGCTCAAGCAGGCTTACGGCCATGCCTTCGTGCTGCTCGCCGCCTCGAGCGCCAAGCTGTCCGGCCATCCGCTCGCCGACACGATGATCGCCGATGTCAGCGAGGTGCTTACCGCCCGCTTCTGGGACGAGAGCGTCGGCGCCGTGGTCGACACCCGCTCCGCCGACTGGTCGGGGACAAACCCCTATCGCGGCCAGAACGCCAACATGCACCTCACCGAGGCCTATATGGCCGCCTATGAGGCCACGGGCGAAAAGCTCTACCTCCAGCGCGCCCTGCGCATCGCCGAGCTGATCATCGGCCGCCACGCCGCCGGCCTCGACTATCGCGTCGCCGAACATTTCGATGCCGACTGGCAGGTCGACCGCGACTTCGTCGGCGACGAGACCTTCCGCCCCTCGGGGCTCACCCCCGGCCACTGGCTCGAATGGTCGCGCCTGTTGATCCAGCTCTGGATCCTCACCGAAAAGACCCATTCCTGGCTGACCGAGGCGGCGCGCGAACTGTTCCACCGCGCCGTCACGCTGGGCTGGGACCCCGATGGGGGCGGCTTCTTCTATACGCTCGACTATGACGACAAGCCCCTGCTCCCGGCCCGGCTGTGGTGGCCGGTCACCGAGGCCATCGGCGCCGCCGCCTTCCTCGTCCAGCACGGGCGCGATCCGTTCTACGAGATCTGGTATCGCCGGCTGTGGGATTTCGCCGCCAACCACCTGATCGACCACGCCCAGGGCGGCTGGCATGCCGAGCTCGGCTCCGACCTCAAGCCCATCGAGCGCCTGTTCCGCGGCAAGCCCGACATCTACCATGCGCTCCAGGCCTGCCTGATCCCGCTGTTCCCGGCCACCGGCTCGGTCACCCACGCCATCATCGGCGCGCGCGGCAGGAACGGGAGCTG
>JAEWHZ010000338.1 GCA_023387585.1 Pseudomonadota bacterium | reverse complement strand
CGGGGTCGAGCACGACATAGTCGCCCTGACTCAACTCATAGCCCTTGACCTGATCGTCCTTCTCGACCGGCTTGCCGGTGTCGCTATCGACGAACAGGCGGCGGACGCGATTGCCGGTGGCGCGGTTGATGGTGTGGAAGGCGATCCGCTCCGAGGTCGAGGCGGCGGTGTAGAGCGCCACGGGGCAGCTCACCTCCCCGATCTTCAGCACGCCCTTCCAGTTCGCTCTCGGCGCCATGCCGCTCCCTCCGCTCGCAGGGCTCGTCCGCTCGCCCTGCTGATCGACGGAGTCGAACGTGGGACAGGACTGTCCGTTCCCTGGCCGTGGCGGCGTCAATCGGTGCGTCGGAGCGAACGATAGCGGCCCGCCGGCATTTATCGGGGAATGACGCAGGGGACAGGCGAGGGCGGCCCCATGGGTCGGAACGGAGCAGCGAGATGAACACGGATATGGATTTCGAGCTGAGGGCTCGGGAGCTGGTGGACCAGCATTATGCATCCGGCCCGGACGAGATGAAGCAGGTTGTGGCGGAAGCGCTGGCGGAGGCATCGGGACGGAAGATGCCGGCCGAGAACCCCCGACAGCGTCTGCGCCGCGAAGTGCACGATCTCGAAAAGACATCCGAGCGCGGCTCGGAATAGCGGCATGCGATCAGCTGTCCGCGTCCCGGTTCCGGCGCGGACCGCCGTTTCGCAGCGGGACGATGCCGGCGATGAAGATGATCGCCGCGCCGACGATGGTCCACAGATCGGGCATCTCGGCGAAGACGAGATAGGCCATGACGATGGCCGCCGGCAGGCGGAGGAAGTCGAGGGGCATCAGCGTCGTCGCGCTTGCGAGCGAATGGGCGGCGACGACGCAGAACTGGCAGAGCGCGGCCAGGACGCCCTGAAGCAGCAGCAGGACCAGCATCGACGGCGACGGCCAGGTCCAGACCGGGATCGACGCCAGCAGCGATATGGGAACCGAGATGACGAGGTTGAGCGCGACGATGGTCGAGACCGGATCGCGCGAGGAACTGTATTTCATCAAAAGGGTGGCGGCCGCTGCCATCACCGCCGCGCCGATGGCCACGATCGAGCCGACATCGTCGAAGCCGGCCGTGGGGCGAACGACGATCAGCACGCCGCAGAAGCCCAGCACGAGGCCGAGGACATGCCTTGCCCGTGCGGGTTCGCCGAACCACAGGATGGCACCGACCGAGACGAAAATCGGGGCGGCGAAGCCGATCGAGGTGACGGTTGCGATGGGCAGCATGGTCAGGGCGAACATCAGCGTCACCATGCCGACCAGCTTGAGCACGGCCCGCACGACATGCAGCGCCAGGTCGTTGCTGGACAGCGCGATGCGGCCGCGCAGGATGAAGCCCGACATCACCGCCAGGGCCACGAGGCAGCGGAAGAAATAGATCTGCAACGGATGCAGGTCGGCGGCGACGATCTTGACGATCGTCGCGTCGATGGCGGTGAGCAGCGCCCCCAGCGTCATCAGCAGGCCGGCCCGCAGGAGCGCCGGGCGGGGATTGAAACCGATATCCACTATAGCTGCCGCAAACCTGCCCGAATAATGTCGGAATTTGTACGACCACAGGACATGTGGCTCGGCATGGCGGAAGCGATAAGCAGGCGGTGATCCCAAAGCCGCTCCAGCACGTTGCGCCCCCCTTCCGCCGGTTTGCCTTCCTGCGCTACCCTATACATCCATAGTCGTATAGATGTAAAAATAGTTTGCATCTTGCGGTGGTTGTGATCATGCTTCCTCCAGCTCGGGGAGGAGCCTGGATGACCATCGTCGCCGGATCGGCGCATACAGGAGGGCGTTTCGCGCGGCCGATGCCGGCCAGAGGCGCGCCGGCGGGATTTAACGCCGAAATCATGCCGTCCCCATCCGGCCGACGCTCTCCACGGTCCATGCGGATCGCCGGCCAAGGCCCGGCGATCATGCTTCGCGGGCTGCCCGGCGGATTGCCCGGGCCGTTCTGAATCCGTTTTCCGTTTCGAACACGCCAGAAAGTACGACCAGATGAAGATAACGGCGCTCAAGACCTATATGCAGCGGGTGGACAACCGACCGCGCCTCCTGGTCAAGATCGAGACGGACGAGGGGATATCGGGCTGGGGCGAGGCCTATAATCACGGCCCCGACAAGGCGCTGGCGCCGATCCTCGAATACATGTTCAAGCAGTTCGAGGGCGTCGATCCGCGGCGCATCGAATATATCAACCACAAGCTGAACCAGCAGTCGCGCTTCCCGCCCGGCGCACTCGGCTTCGCGGCCATCGCCGCGATCGACCACGCGCTGTGGGACATAGCCGGCAAGGCGGCGGGCCTGCCGGTCTATATGCTGCTCGGCGGCAACGTTCGCGACCGCGTGCGGGTCTATGCGACGCTGGGGGGCTATCACGCCCAGGACGCCGATGCCGGCACGCGGTTCATCGAGGAACAGAACCAGAAATGGGGCTATACGGCGTTCAAGTTCAGCCCCTTCCGCGGCGGGATGTTCGACCGGCGCTGGGGCGAGGTCTGCGCAGAATCGGCGGAATATTTCGGCGAGATCCGCAAGCGCACGCCGCGCAGCTTCGAATATGCGTTCGATGCGCATGCGCGCATCTGGGAGCCCTATCAGGCCATCCAGCTGGCCGATGCGCTGGCGCCCTATGATCCCTTCTTCTACGAGGAGCCGATCCGGCCCGAGCACATTCCGGCCTGGACCGAGATGAAGTCGAAGATGCGCGTGCCGCTGGCGACGGGGGAATCGCTCTATTCGCGCTTCGAGTTCCTGTCGCTGCTGTCGGGGCGCGGGGCGGATATCATCCAGCCCGATATCTGCGTCGTCGGCGGGCTGAGCGAGATGCGCCGCATCGCAGCGCTCGCCGAGGCCCATTACGTGTCGGTGGCGCCGCACAACCCGATGGGGCCGCTGGCAACGGCGGTGAACGTGCATTTCAGCGCCGCGCAGCCCAACTTCAAGATCCTCGAATACAAGAACAACAATCACGCCCCCTGGTGCGTCGATCCCTATCTTCCGGTCGACGGGCATCTCGAGCTGCGGCCGGACCGGCCGGGCTGGGGCGTCGAGATCGACGAGAGCGTTCTGGACCGGGAGGACTATGTCCATTGGGAACGCAAGATCGTCGTCAAGCCGGATGGAGCGACCGCCTATCCCTGACGAGTGCGCTTGAGACACGGTTGAGAGACTGTTTCCGGGGCACGGGTCCCGGGAACCAAGCCGGGACACGGCAAGCCCCGCCCGTGTCCGCAGGATGGGGCATCGACGGATATCTCGTTTCACGAGGGAGGAAACATGAAACGGAAAGCTCACGCGCTGGCATCCCTTGCCCTGGCGCTTTCACTGGTCGTGCCGGCGCAGCTCGCGCACGCCCAGGACAACAGCGAAATCACCATTGTCGGCTGGACCGAGCCCGACACGCTCGATCCGTGCGAAACCGCCCATGCCGCGATCAGCCTCGTCTCCAAGAACAACATCAACGAGACGCTGATCGACCGCGACGGGGTGACCGGAGAGCTGACGCCGCGCCTCGCGACGTCCTGGGAGATGGTCGATGAGAGGACCTGGCGGGTGCAGCTGCGCGAAGGCGTGAGCTTCACCGACGGGGCGCCCTTCAACGCCGACGCGGTGATCTTCAGCCTCGAACGCGGCATGCGCCAGCAGGAGTTCGTCTGCGCCGTCAGCTCGAAGGCCTTCACCTCCTTCAACCTGACGGCCGAGGCGGTCGACGAATACACCGTCGACATCACCGCCGACCTGCCGGCACCGATCCTGCATCTGGGCTTCGCCATCTACCCGATGATGTCGCCCAACACGGATCTGAACACGCTGACGCGCGCGCCGGTGGGAACCGGGCCCTATGTGCTCGCGGAATGGACCTCGGGCACCCGCATCGTGCTCGATCGCAATCCCGACTATTGGGGCGACGAGCCGGCCGTTTCCAAGGCGACCTATGTGTTCCGCAACGAGCCCTCGGTGCGCGCCGCCATGGTGGCGACCGGGGAGGCCGACATAGCGCTCGAGATCACCGAGCAGGACGCCACCAACGCGGCGACCGACTTCGCCTATCCCAACACCGAGACCACCTGGCTGCGCCTCGACGACCGCTTCGAGCCGCTGTCCGATGCGCGGGTGCGCGAAGCCATGGCGCTTTCGATCGGCCGCGAGGCGATGCTGGGCACGGTGCTGCCGGGGGACACGGCGCTGGCCGCGCAGCTGCCGGGCGCCTCGATCGACGGCTACAATCCGGATATCGAGCAATATCCCTATGATCCGGAGCGTGCCAGCCAGCTGCTGGCCGAAGCTGCAGCCGACGGCGTCGCGGTCGACACCCCGATCCGCTTTCTCGGCCGCATCGGCGTCTTCGCCAATGCCGAGGAGGTGATGCAGGTGATCACCCAGATGATCAACCAGACCGGCTTCAACGTCTCGCTCGAGATGATGGAGCGCGCGCGCCACGCCAACTTCCAGGCCCGCCCGTTCCCCGAAGACGTCGGGCCCAACATCAACCTCGTGATGTCGGACAACAATCGCGGCGATTCCTCGTTCGGCCTGTTCAACCACCATTCCGAAGGCCAGCAATCGGCGACCTACACGCATCCCGAGCTCGATGCGATGATCGACCGGGCCATCACCCTGTCGGGCGAGGAGCGCACCAGCGAGCTGCGGGCCGTGAACGCCTATGTGCACGACAACACGGTGATCATCCCGCTGTTCTACATGGTGTCGTTCGCCCGGGTCGCGGAGCGGCTCGACTGGGTGCCGAACGACGAGACGAGCAGCCAGCTGGTGATCCAGCGCATCGGCTTCACGGACTAGTCCGTCCCCGGCGCGCGGGGGCTCCGGCCTCCGCGCGCCGCCTATCGTTTGCCGCAGGGCGTAGGGAGGAAACACGCCATGCTCCAGTTCATCCTGCGCCGCGCGCTCAATTCGTCGATCGCGCTGGCCGGGCTGCTGATCGCCGTCTTCGTCCTGACCCGGATGACGGGCGATCCGGCCTCGCTCTACCTGCCCGCCGAGGCGACCGCCGAGCAGCGCGCCGCCTATGCCGAGCAGATGGGATATTCCGACCCGGTGATCGTGCAGTTCGGCCGCTATGTCGAAGGGCTGCTGCGGTTCGATTTCGGCACCTCGATGCGCCAGCAGCGCTCGGCCATGCAGGCGGTGATGGAGGCGGTGCCGACGACGGTGCTGCTTTCGAGCCTCGCGCTCTCGATCACCCTCGTCGTCGCGGTGGTGGTGGGGGCGCTGGCCGCGAGCCGGCCGGGGGGCGTGTTCGACCGCATGGCGACCACCATCTCGCTGGCCGGCGCCAGCGCCCCCGATTTCTGGGTGGCCATCGTCGGCGTGCTGGTGTTCGCGGTCGCGCTCGGGCTGCTGCCGACCTCGGGCATGGGCGGGCCGCAATACTGGGTCATGCCGGTGATCGTCGTGGCGCTCAGGCCCACCGGGCTGCTGACCCAGGTGGTGCGCGGCACCATGATCAGCGTGTTGTCCTCGCCCTATGTGAAGACGGCCAGGGCCAAGGGGCTGGGGCGGCGCGCGGTTCTCGGCCATGCCCTGCGCAGCTCCTGGCTGCCGGTGATCACGGTTGCCGGCGACATGGCCGTCGGCATGATCAACGGCTCCATCATCGCCGAGACGGTGTTCGGCCTGCACGGGCTGGGCAAGGTTCTCATCGACGCCATCATGCAGCGCGATTTCGCCGTCGTGCAGTCGGCGGTGCTGGTCATCGCCATCGGCATCTTCGTGCTGAACATCCTGATCGACATCCTTTACGGCCTCGTCGATCCACGCATCCGGTACAACCAATGAACACCAGCACCCTCGCCGCGCGCGGCCGTCCCGGACTGGACAAATCCGCCACCTTCCTGAGGATGCTGCTGCGCGACCGCTATGCCACGGTCTCGGCGATCTTCATGCTGTTGCTGGTCATCTGCGCCGTGTTCGGCCCGTTCCTGCTGTGGGAGCCGGCGACCCGGATGGAGCTGGGCAAGCGCAACCTCGCCCCGTTCTCGCTCGATAACGGCTTTCTGTACATCCTCGGCGCCGACAGCCTCGGGCGCTCGATGCTGGCGCGCATCGTCGTCGGGGCCCA
>JAEWHZ010000359.1 GCA_023387585.1 Pseudomonadota bacterium | reverse complement strand
CCGCCAGGCCGGCGTCCATCGCGCCGCCCTGAGCTGCGGCAACCTCGCCCACGGCTTCGCCGCCTGCTCGCCTTCCGAAAAGGCGGCGCTGGCCGGCACCAAGGCGCTCAATCTGGGCATCGTCACCGCCTATAACGACATGCTGAGCGCCCACCAGCCCTACCAGTCCTATCCCGAGACCATAAAGGCGGCGGCGCGCGAGATCGGCGCCACGGCGCAGGTCGCGGGCGGCGTGCCAGCCATGTGCGACGGGGTGACCCAGGGCCAGCCGGGCATGGAGCTGTCGCTGTTCAGCCGCGACGTGATCGCCATGGCCACCGCGATCGCCCTGAGCCACAACATGTTCGACGCCGCGGTGTTTCTCGGCATCTGCGACAAGATCGTGCCGGGGCTGGTCATCGGCGCGCTGAGCTTCGGGCATCTGCCGGCGGTGTTCGTGCCGGCCGGCCCGATGCCTTCGGGCCTGCCGAACGACGAGAAGAGCCGCGTGCGCCAGCTCTATGCCGAGGGCAAGGTCGGCCGCGCCGAATTGCTGGAAGCCGAGGCCAAGTCGTATCACTCGCCCGGCACCTGCACCTTTTACGGCACGGCGAACTCCAACCAGATGCTGATGGAGATCATGGGCCTGCATCTGCCGGGCGCCAGCTTCGTCAATCCCGGCACGCCCCTGCGCGACGCGCTGACCCGCGCCGCCACGAAACGCGCCCTGGCGCTGACGGCGCAGGGGAACGACTATACGCCCATCGGCCGGATTCTCGACGAGAAGGCCATCGTCAACGGGCTGGTGGGCCTGCACGCGACGGGCGGCTCGACCAACCACACGCTGCATCTGATCGCCATGGCCGCGGCGGCGGGATTGAAGGTGACCTGGGACGACATGAGCGATCTGTCGGACGCCACCCCGCTGCTGGCACGCGTCTATCCCAACGGGGTCGCCGACGTGAACCATTTCCACGCCGCCGGCGGCATGGGGTTCCTGATCCGCGAACTGCTCGAGGACGGGTATCTGCACGAGGATGTCAGGACCGTGTGGGGCACGGGGCTGTCGAACTATACGGTCGAGGCCAAGCTGATCGAGGACGAATTGCGCTTCGAGCCGGCCCCGGCGGAATCGGCGCTGCCCAAGGTGCTGGCCCCGGCCAGGACGCCGTTCCAGAAGACCGGCGGGCTGAAGCTGTTGACCGGCAATCTCGGGCGCTCGGTGATCAAGGTTTCGGCGGTGAAACCCGAGAATCGTTTCGTCGAGGCGCCGGCGCGGGTGTTCCACGGCCAGGACGGGCTGATGGCCGCCTTCAAGGCCGGCGAGCTGGCCGGCGACGTGGTGGCCGTGGTGCGTTTTTCCGGTCCCAGGGCCATCGGCATGCCGGAACTGCACAAGCTCACCCCGCCGCTCGGCATCCTGCAGGATCGCGGGCTGAAGGTGGCGCTTCTGACCGACGGGCGCATGTCGGGCGCCTCGGGCAAGGTGCCGGCGGCGATCCACATGACCCCCGAGGCCGTTGACGGCGGCCCGATCGCGAAGATCCGCGACGGCGATTTGATCCGGCTCGATGCCGAGGCGGGCACGCTCGACTTCATCGGCGACGAACGCGAATTCCTCGCTCGCACGCCGGCGGTCGAGGATTTGCGGCGCGAGCATTTCGGCATGGGGCGCGAGCTGTTCGCGGGGTTCAGGAGCCTGGTGGGTGCGGCAGATGCCGGGGCGGGGGTGTTCGGGTAGAACGGCTCAGGCCGCGCTGCCGGCGAGCGGCACGATGGCGGCGATGTCGTTGCCGGCCCTGGTCTCGGCGGCGGCGAGATCGTGGCGCGCCTGAAGGTTCAGCCAGAAGGCGGGGCTCATCGAGAAGAAGCGCCCGAGCCGCAGCGCGGTGTCCGGCGTGATGCGGGTCTGCTCGCGCACCAGCCGCTCGATGCGGGTGCGCGGCACGCCGATGCGCGCCGCCAGCGCATAGGGCGTCAGGCCGAGCGGGTCGAGCAGTTCCTCGCGCAGATATTCCCCCGGATGCACCGATGGCGAGAGCGCCAGTGAGCGCTGGGTGGCGGGGTCTTCAGTGATAGTCGACGATTTCGACATCCTCGGCTCCTTGCGCGGTCCATCGAAAGCAGATGCGCCATTGATCGTTGATGCGGATCGAATGCTGGCCCGCCCGGTCGCCCGACAGCGCTTCGAGGCGATTGCCCGGCGGCACGCGCAGATCGGCGAGCTGCACCGCGGCATCGAGCGCGGCGAGCCGCCGCTGGGCCGGGCGCACCAGATCGGGCGGAAAGCCCTTGCCGGCCGATCCCGCCGCGATCTGCGCAACCAGCCGGCCGCGAACCGACCTGATCATCTGTCACGACGTATCATGGGGTGATACTAATGTAGAGCAGGCCCGCTGGCAAGGCGAAGCGTTCTACCGCCCCCGCCCGAACAGTCTTTCCAGCGCCGATCTGTCGAGGGTGACATAGGTCGGGCGGCCGTGGATGCATTGGCCCGAATGCGGGGTGCGCTCCATGTCGCGCAGGAGGTGGTTCATCTCGGGCACGGTGAGCCGGTGCCCGGCGCGGACGGAGCCGTGGCAGGCCATGCGGGCGATGACGGCTTCGAGCCGGTCGGAGAGCGCGGCGATCTCGCCCCATTCGGCGAGCCCGTCGGCGAGGTCGCGCACGAGGCCCGCGATGTCGGTGGAGCCGAGCAAAGCCGGCACCTCGCGCACGGCGACGGCGCGCGGGCCGAACCGTTCGATGCCGAGCCCGAGCCGGTCGAGCGCGGGGGCGGCCTCGGCGAGGCGCGCGCAGTCTTCCTCCGGCAGCTCGACGACGACGGGGATGAGCTGGAGCTGGCCGGGCACGCGGCCTTCGGCAAGGCCGGCCTTGAAGCGCTCATAGACGAGGCGCTCATGGGCGGCGTGCTGATCGACAAGGATCAGCCCGGTGTCGCTCTGGGCGACGATGAAATTCTCGTAGAGCTGGGCGCGGGCGGCGCCGAGGGGAAAGGTTTCGGTTTCCGGCTCGGCCTGCGGTTCCGGGGCGCGGGCGCTGGGGGCGGCGAGGCCGGAAAGCGCCGACGGCAGGACGGGATGGAGCGGCGCGGGCGCGAAGGCGGCCTGCGGCTCGGCGAAGCCGTGGGCGGGCGCCGGCGCGGCGTGGAAGGCGGGTTCGGGGGCGGCGAAGGCGGCGGCGAGGGCGTCGCCGGCCTCGGGACGGGCGCGGATGCCGGCGCCGGCCAGGGCCTGGGTGATGGTGTGGATGACGGCGCCGCGCACCGCGCCGGCATCGCGGAAGCGCAGCTCGGCCTTGGCGGGATGGACGTTGACGTCGACATCCTCGGGCGCCACGGCGAGCGAGAGGGCGATGACCGGGAAGCGGTCGCGGAAGACGAAATCGGCATAGGCGGCGCGCACGGCGCCGAGCAGCACCTTGTCGCGCACCGAGCGGCCGTTGACGAAATAGAACTGATGCAGCCCGTTGGCGCGGGTGAAGGTTGGCAGGCCGGCAAGCCCGGTGACGACGATGCCGTGGCGCAGCCCGGCCAGCGTCACGGATTCGGCGACGAACTCGGCGCCGAGCAGCTGGGCGAGACGGCCGGGCAGCGGATCGTCGCCGGCGATAGCGGGCCAGTTGCTCTCGGCGCGGTCGGTGCCGGCGAGAACGAAGCCGACGCGCGGATTGGCGATGGCGAGGCGGCGCACGACATCGGTGATGGCGGCGGCCTCGGCGCGCTCGGATTTGAGGAATTTGCGCCGCGCCGGCACGCGGGCGAACAGCTCCTCGACGCTGACCGTGGTGCCGCGATTGCGCGCCACGGGGGTGATCGGCAGGGTGAGGGCGTTGTCGACGGTGATCGACAGGCCGGAGGCGGCGCCTTCGGGGCGGCTCGTCACGGTGAGCTTTGCCACCGAGCCGATCGAGGCCAGGGCCTCGCCGCGAAAGCCGAGCGTCGCGATGGCGTCGAGCCGGTCGGCGGGGAGCTTCGAGGTCGCGTGCCGGGCGACGGCGAGGGCGAGATCGGCGCCGTCCATGCCGGCCCCGTCATCCTCGACGCGGATGAGCTGCTGCCCGCCCCCTGCGGTGGTGACGGTGATGCGGCGCGCCCCGGCGTCGAGCGCGTTCTCGACCAGCTCCTTGACGACGCTGGCCGGCCGCTCGACGACCTCGCCGGCGGCGATCTGGTTGATCAGCGATTCAGGCAGCTGCCTTATGGTCATTCGGGGCGCGGTCGATTCGGGTTGGCGGTGGGTGGCGAGCCTAGCTCATTTCCTGTTCCGGCTGAATCGGAACAGGAGCCCTGGGACTTGGGTCGCGACGCTTGGGCGCGAGCGAAATGTGCAAAGGCCCGCATTCTGTCAAAAAACTGCCATACCAGACACGCATTTCGCTTGAATGCTGCGTCAAATAAGCCTTTAGTGAACGGCGCGAGTGAGGTGTCCGGGGGTTCCCTCCGGCAGCCCGTAAGGGCGTTTTTTCTGTCTGGGTAGAGAATTGAGCAGCGGTGCCAGTGGCAGCGCGACGAATCGTCCTGATTCGTTGGCGCATGTGGAAGCGGCCGGTTGGGGCCAAGGGGTCAGCACCCTGGTACGCATCACCCGGATGGCGCTGCGCCATCCCTGGCAGGCCGGACTGGCCATCGCGGCGACGGTGGTCGCGGCCGGGCTGCAACTGATGATCCCGCCGCTGCTCGGCCAGGCGGTGGACCAGACCCAGATCGTGTTGCAGGGCGGAACAGCGGGCGACGCGGCTGAGGCGACGCTGCTGGTGACGGCGCTGGTGCTGCTCACCGTCAGCGTGCTGCGCGGGCTGTTCACCATGACGCAGAACTATTTCGCCGAAGCCGTGGGCCATCACATCGCCTATGAGCTGCGGCTGGCCGTCTACGAGAAGATCCAGCGGCTCAGCTTCGCCTTCCACGACCGCGTGCATTCGGGCGACCTGATCACCATCGGCATGCTCGATCTCGAGGGCGTGCGGATGTTCTTCTCGACCGCGCTGGTGCGCATGATCCTGTTGACCATATTGATCGGCCTCGGCGCCTATCTGCTGTTCTCGACCGATGTGGTGCTGGCCTTCCTGGCGCTCAGCTTCGTGCCCTTCGTCGCCTGGCGCTCCCCGGTGGCCCAGCTCACGCTGCGCGCCACCTGGCTCGAATTGCAGGTGCGGCTCGGGATTCTGAGCCGGGTGATGGAGGAGAATCTGGGCGGCATCCGCGTGGTGCGCGCCTTCGCGGCGCAGGCGCACGAGATGTCGAAGTTCGACACCGCCTCGAAAAACGCGCTGGAGCTGGCGCATGAGCGGGTCGGCATCCGCGTGCGCAACACCTCGGCGATGACGCTGAGCTTCTTCATCGCCATGGGGCTGGTGCTGTGGGTGGGCGGGCACAAGGTGGTGGACGGCGAGATCACGGTCGGCACGCTCGCCACCTTTCTGACCTTCATGACCATTTTGCAGATGCCGGTGCGCCAGCTCGGGCTGATGGTCAACGCCTTCGCGCGCGGCTCGACCTGCGGCACGCGCCTGTTCGGCCTGCTCGACACCGAGATCGCCATCGCCGACAAGCCGGGCGCCGCCCCGCTGGAGGTGAGCGAGGGCACGCTGCGCTTCGAAACCGTGCGCTTCGCCTATCCGGCCCAGCCGGAGCGGGACGTGCTCACCGATATCAGCTTCGAGGCGAAAAAGGGCGAGACGGTCGGCATTGTCGGCCCGCCGGGCTCGGGCAAGTCGACCATCGCCCATCTGATCCCGCGCTTTTACGATGTGACTGGCGGGCGGGTTACGATCGACGGCCAGGACGTGCGCGACGTGACGCTGGCCTCGCTCAGGCGCGCCGTCGCGGTGGTGCAGCAGGATTCGTTCCTGTTCACCACGACGATCGAGAACAACATCGCCTATGCCGATCCCTGGGCCAAGGAGCAGCGCATCGAGCGCGCCGCCGAATCGGCGCAGCTGCACAATTACGTGCTCGGCCTGCCCTCGGCCTATTCCACCGTGGTCGGCGAGCGCGGCGTTTCGCTGTCCGGCGGCCAGCGCCAGCGCCTGTCGATCGCCCGCGCCCTGATGCTGCGCCCCTCGATCATGGTGTTCGACGATTCGACCGCCGCCATCGACGCCGCCACCGAGCAGCGCATCCGCGCCGCGCTCAGGCGCTTTTCCGCCGACCGGGTGACCATCATCATCGCCCACCGCCTCTCATCGCTGATGCATGCCGACCAGATCCTGTTCCTCGAGGACGGGACTGTGGTCGAGCGCGGCACGCATGACGAATTGCTGGCGCTGGGCGGGCGCTACCGGGCGCTCTACGAGTTGCAGGTGCGCCCCGAGGCCGACCTGCTGTCCGGGGAGGCGCAGACATGAGCTCCGAGGAGATCGAGACCGAACGCAACGACGTGCGCGAGGACGGGCGGCGCCCGCCGCGCGCCGTGGTCGGTTCGCATCACGTCGAAGAGGAGATGTTCGGCAAGGCCTTCGACAGCCGGATCGTGCGGCGCATCTGGGCTTTCGTCGAACCCTACCGGATCAAGCTCTACGTCGCCGTGGCGGCGGTGCTGATCTTCACGGCGACGCAGCTGATCATCCCGCTGGTCATCCGCTACGCCATCGACAACGGCATGGAGGCCGGCAGCGCCGACCTTTCGGCGCTCGGCTGGGCGGTGGCGATCTTCGCCATCACCATCCTCGTCAATTTCGGCGCCAGCTTCGTGCAGGAAAGCGTGGTCGGCAAGATGGCCGAGAACGTGCTGTTCGACATCCGCCGGGCCATGTTCGGACATTTGCAGCGCGTGTCGCTGAGCTTCATGGACAAGACCGAGGTCGGCCGGCTGATGAGCCGGCTGCAGGGCGACGTCAACTCGATGCAGGAATTCCTCGAGACCTCGGTGATCTCGGTGGGCGACATCGT
>JAEWHZ010000358.1 GCA_023387585.1 Pseudomonadota bacterium | reverse complement strand
CATCGCCTGCGAGACGCTGGCCACCACCAATCGCGTGATCATCGCCGGCGAGGTGCGCGTGCCCGAAAGCCTGCTCAAGAAGGACCGGGACGGGCAGGTCGTGCTCGACGCCGCCGGGGCGCCGCGGGTCAATCCGTCGAAATTCAAGTCGGCGGCGCGCAAGGCCATCCGCGCCATCGGCTATGAGCAATCGGGCTTTCACTGGAAGACCGCCAAGATCGACGTGCTGCTCCATGGCCAGTCGGCCGATATCGCCCAGGGCGTCGACGCGGCGGGCAACAAGGATGTCGGCGCGGGCGACCAGGGCATCATGTTCGGCTATGCCAGCCGCGAGACGCCCGAATTGCTGCCGGCGCCGATCTATTATGCCCACAAGATCCTCGAAAGCCTGACCGAGGCGCGCAAGGCCAATCACGGCCCCGCCGGCAAGCTCGGGCCGGACGCCAAGAGCCAGGTGACCGTGCGCTACGAGGACGGCAAGCCGGTCGGCGTGACCCAGATCGTGCTGTCGACCCAGCATCTCGACGACACCCTGTCCTCGACCGACGTGCGCGCCATCGTCGAGCCCTATATCCGCGAGGTTCTGCCGGAAGGCTGGATCACCGCCGACACGGTGTGGCACGTCAACCCGACCGGCAAGTTCGTCATCGGCGGGCCGGACGGGGATGCCGGGCTGACCGGGCGCAAGATCATCGTCGACACCTATGGCGGGGCGGCCCCGCATGGCGGCGGCGCCTTCTCGGGCAAGGACCCGACCAAGGTCGACCGCTCGGCCGCCTATGCGGCACGCTATCTCGCCAAGAACGTGGTGGCCGCCGGTCTGGCCGACCGCGCCACCATCCAGCTCAGCTACGCCATCGGCGTCGCCGAGCCGCTGTCGATCTATGTCGACCTGCACGGCACCGGCAAGGTGGACGAGACCGCGGTGGAAACGGCGCTGTCCAAGGTGATGGACCTCACCCCGCGCGGCATCCGCACCCATCTCGACCTCAACAAGCCGATCTACGCCAAGACCTCCGCCTACGGCCATTTCGGGCGCAAGCCGGGGCGTGACGGGTCGTTCTCCTGGGAGAAGACGGATCTGGTGAAGGCGATCAAGGCGGCGGTGGCCTGAGCGGCGTTTACGGCTCGCGCCGGGCTGGTATAGCCTTGACCGGCGCGAGGACATTGCCTTGACGGAACACGAAATTCCCAAAACCCGCTCCGGCGAGCCGCGTGCGTTTTTCGGCCGGCGCTCGGGCAAGACCTTGCATCCCGGGCAGAAGGCGGTCGTCGCCCGGTTCCTGCCCGAGCTCGAGATTTCGCTGGAGGGCGGGGTCGATCCGGGGGCGCTGTTTCCCGACAGCGGGCGTATCGTCATCGAGATCGGCTATGGCGGCGGCGAGCATCTGGCGCGCAAGGCCGCCGAAGAGCCGCAGACCGGGTTCATCGGCTGCGAGGTGTTCACCGGCGGCATCGGCAAGATGGTGCAGGCGGTCAACGAGCGCACGCTGGCCAATGTGCGCCTGTTCACCGACGACGCCCTGAAGCTGTTGCTCGCGCTGCCCGATGCATCGATCGACACCGTCTACCTGCTCTATCCCGACCCCTGGCCGAAGACGCGGCATCACAAGCGCCGCTTCGTGTCGCAAACGACGCTGGGCGAGATCGCGCGGGTGCTGCGCCCGGGCGGAACATTCCGCTTCGCCACCGATATCGAGGACTACGCCAACTGGACGCTGGCGCATGTGATGCGCGCGCCGAATCTCGATTTCGTGCCGGGCGCGCCGGGCAGCTGGCATACCCCGTTCGAAGGCTGGCAGCCGACGCGCTACGAGGCCAAGGCCCGGCGCGAGGGGCGGCTGAAAAGCTTCTATTTCAATTTCGTGCGGCATTGAGCGAGGGGAACAGAACATGCGCATCATCGTCTACGGCGTCGGCGCCATCGGCGGCGTGCTAGCGGTATCGCTCAGCCAGGCCGGCCACGAGATCGTCGGCATCGCGCGCGGCGCCCAGCTCGAGGCGATCCGGCGCAGCGGGTTGCTGCTGCGCATGCCGGATGGCGAGGAGCGGGCCGAATTCGAATGCGTCGGCGATCCCTCGGAAATCGACTTCCGCCCCGATGACGCGATCCTTTTGACTATGAAGACGCAGGACACCCAGGTCGCGCTGGAGCGCCTCAGGGCCGCGGGCGTCACCATGCAGCCGGTGTTCTGCGCCCAGAACGGCATCGCCAATGACGACATGGCACTCAGGCTGTTCCCAAACGTGTTCAGCGTCGTCGTCGAGCTGCCGGCCGATTATTCCGAGCCCGGCGTGGTGACGAGCTATTTCGCGCCCGTTCGCGGCGTCCTGCATGTGGGACGCCACGGCACGGGAAGCGACGAGGCCGGCAAGGCGCTGGCGGATGCGTTCAACGGGGCGGGGTTCGCCGCCTTCTTTCACGCCGACATCCTGCCGCTGCGCTATGCCAAGCTCACCCGGAACCTGGGCAATGCCGTGAGCGCCGTCATCGCCGACCGGGCGCTGGCCGAGCCCTATGTCGCGGCGGCGCAGACGGAAGCGCGGGAGGTTTTTTCGCGCGCCGGCATCGTCCCGGCGGATATCGAAATGGTTGATGGCGGCAAGCGGCCGGAATTGCGCGAGGTGCCGGGCGTCACACGCATGGGCTCGTCCTCGGCCCAGTCGCTGCTGCGCGGCGCCGGCTCGATCGAGACCGACTATCTGAATGGCGAGATCGTGCTGATGGGACGCAGGCTGGGCGTCGCGACCCCGGTCAACGCCTGGTTCGCGGAGCGCGCCCACCGCCTGCTGCGCGAGGAGAAGCTGCCCGGCTCGGTGCCGATCGAAGACATCCGCGCCGCGCTGCCAGGAATCGGCTGACCGCATAGGCTGACGGAACCGGCGCCCCGGCCCGCCTGTTCTGTCGCCATCAGGAGGCAGTCATGCAGGTCAGCGTCAGGATTCTCGACACCATCCCCGTCACCCACAATGTGCGCCACTACCGCGTCGAGCGGCCAAAGGGCTATGGGTTCAGCCCCGGCCAGGCGACGGAGGTCAGCATCGACAAGCCGGACTGGCGCGACAAGAAGCGTCCGTTCACCTTCACCAGCCTGCCCGATGCCGACACGCTCGAATTCACCATCAAGAGCTATTTCGACCACGCCGGGGTGACCAATGAACTGTGGTCGCTCGGCGCCGGCGACAGTCTGATCCTGCGCGATGTATGGGGCACGATCCAGTACAAGGGCCCGGGCACTTTCATCGCCGGCGGCGCCGGGGTGACGCCGTTCATCGCCATCCTCAGAAATCTCAACGCCTCGAAAAAGCTCGCCGGCAACCGGCTGATCGTGTCCAACGCCACGGAAAAGGACATCATACTGCGCGACGAGTTCGAGGCCATGGACGGGCTCGAATTGCTGTGGACGGTGACCAACGATGCCAGGTCCTCGCTGTTGCAGGAGCGGATCGACGGCGATTTCCTCAAGCACCATGTCAAGGATTTCGGCGGCAATTTCTATCTCTGCGGCCCCGACGGCATGGTGAGCGACCTGCGCCGCCTGCTCGAAGAGGCCGGCGCCGATGTGGGCAACGTCACCTGGGAGAGGTGAGAGAGCACATTTGCCGGCCCCAACTCCGATCGGGCACACGGACCGCCCACGGAGGGAAGACCTTGCGCCCGGCGCGTTCCGGGTCTATATGAGCGCTACATCATTGCTCTCATATCGAGAGTGGGTGCCCTGACCGGCCCCCGCTCTTTTTGTTATCCGCCGGAATGACCATCGACCTCGCCGAACCGCGCTATATCAAGGAATCCGCTCTCGAGCGCC
>JAEWHZ010000357.1 GCA_023387585.1 Pseudomonadota bacterium | reverse complement strand
TTTCCGACAGCGCCAGGACGATGGCGGTGTGCGGGAAGGTGACGGCGCGCAGCAGCGGCTTGAGATGGAACCGGTCCGACACCTCGACCATCTCGGTGAGCTGGTTGGCGAGGCGGAAGGTCTGGATGCGGTCGGGGGTGGCGAGCACGGCGAGGCTGTGGCTCTGGAAGCGCCAGAATTCGTCGTCGTCACTGAGATCGTCGAATTCTTCGAGCAGCTGGTTGAGGCGGCGCTTGTCGAGGCCGGCCTGTTCGAGCTGGGCGCGGGCGGTGCGCGTCAGATTGCCGAAGGCGATGCGGGCGGCGTCGATATCCTGGGTATGGGGGGTGGTCGGCAGGTAGATCGAAACGCAGACGTCGGCACGGGTTTCGATGAGCGAGCGCAAGATGTTGCGATCCGGGATGTCGACATAGAGCATGCCTGGGGGCCTCCTGAAGGTTGGTATCGTTGTTCATCAAGGCAGGTAGGTGCCCGGGCCGCGAAAGGCAATGGCGATGCGGGCGCACGGGCGGGGTTTGCCCAGGCTGCGCGGTTTTTTCGCAGCCAATGGCGCGGGCGATCGTTGCGGATCGAGCGAATTCGAGCAGGAGACCCGTCATGCGCTTTGCTTCACTGGTGCTGGGCACGATTCTGGGAGCGATGCTGGCCATGCCCGCCCTGGCGCAGAGCCCCGTTCCGTCCCACACGGAAATCGGCGAAATCCTCGAGCGGCGGGTGGAGGACGAGCGGCAGGGCGTGGGGCTGGTGGTGGCGGTGGTCGAGCCGGGAGGGACGCGGATCGTGTCTTACGGCACGCTGTCGCTCGACGATCCGACGCCGGTCGATGGCGATACGCTGTTCGAGATCGGCTCGGTGACGAAGGTGTTTACGACGCTGCTGCTGGCCGATGCGGTGGTGCGTGGCGAGGTGAGCCTCGACCAACCGGTGGCGGAACTGCTGCCCGAGGGGGTGACGGTGCCCGGACGCGAGGACATCGAGATCACGTTGCGCCATCTTGCGACGCAGCGTTCCGGCCTGCCGCGCCTGCCGGACAATTTCGCGCCCGCCGACCCGGCCGACCCCTATGCGGACTATACCGAGGACGATCTTTACGCCTTCCTTGAAGGATACGAGCTGCCGCGCGGGATCGACGCGGAATACGAATATTCCAATCTCGGCATGGGCCTGCTCGGCCATGCGCTGGCGCTGGAAGCGGGAACCGATTACCGCACGCTGCTGCGCGAGCGCATCCTCGATCCGCTCGGGATGGACGACACCGTGCTCGTCGCTTCCGGCGAGGCCGATGCCGGGCGCAGCGCCGTGGGGCACGATGCGGCGCTGAACAGGGTGGGCGAATGGAACTGGGACGTGCTGGCCGGCGCCGGCGTGATGCGCTCGAGCGGCAACGACATGGCGAAATTCGTCGCGGCCCTGGTGGGGCAGGCGGAAACGGAGCTCGACGAGGCCATTGCGCTGGCGACGGAACAGCATGCCGGGGTGGATGACGGCACGGGCATTGGGCTCGGCTGGTATATCAGCCCCACGGAAAACGACGCGATGGTCTGGCACAACGGCGCGACGTTCGGATCGAGCGCCATGGTCGCCTTTTTGCGTGATGCCGGCGTCGGCGTCGTGGCGCTGTCCAATGTGCAGACGCCGCATGGCGTGACCGATCTGGTCTCGCACCTGCTGGTGTCCGAGGTGCCGCTGGTGGTGCCGCCGCAGGCGGTCGAGGTCGATCCGGCGGTGTTCGAGGGGCTGGTGGGCGAATATGCATTGGCGCCGGATGTCTCGATCACCGTGTCGAGCGAGGACGGGAAACTGTTCGCGCAGGTGACGGGGCAGGAGGCGGCGGAGATCTTTCCGCTCAGCGAGACCGAGTATTTTTACCGGATCGTCGATGCGCAACTGGTGTTCGAGACCGATGCGGGCGGAAGGGCGACGGGGCTGGTACTGCATCAGTTCGGCGAGGAGATGCCGGCCGAGCGTGTGGAGTAGGCGCGCGGCGGCGGGCGGCGATTGATTTCATCGAGGGGTTGAGGCAAGAGCCTTGGACCTGCCTTTCGTCGCCGGCGGCGAATCCCGCGCCGCGACCGTCTCCCGGAAACCGTCATGTCCGACACATCGTCGCGCCTGCTTGCGCGTCCCAAGGCGCCGCCCCTGCGCGAACTGACCCTCGCGCAGCGCCAGTGGATCCTGGGCGGGGCGGTGATGACGCTGGCGACCATGCCGGGCCAGACCACCTTCATCGCCCAGTTCAACACCGCCTTGCGCGAGACGTTCGGGCTGAGCCATGGCGCGTTCGGCGGACTCTACACCATCGCGACGCTGGCCAGCGCCACCGCGCTGATCTTCGCCGGCTCGCTGGCGGACAGGATCTCGGCGCGCCGGCTGGCGGTCGCCTGCCTTCTCGGCCTGGCCCTGACCGGGGTGCTGATGTCGAGCCTGTGGCACGTGGCCCCGCTCGTCGTCGGGCTGGCGCTGCTGCGGTTCTTCGGACAGGGCATGCTGTTCCATATCGCCATGACGGTCATGTCGCGCTGGTTCAACCGCTTTCGCGGCCGGGCGCTGTCGTTGGCGAGCCTGGGATACACGGTCGGCGAGGGCATGCTGCCCTTCGCGATAACGCTCGCCATTCTCGCCATGGGCTGGCGCAATGTCTGGCTGGTGACCGGCGCGGTGCTGGTGCTGGTGATGGTGCCGCTGGTCGCCTTCCTGCTGCGCGACCCGCCCGACGGGCGCAGGGCCAGGGCGGCGGGGCGCGTCAATCCCGACGCCATGGAAGGCGGGCGCCAGACGGGAACGCGCTGGACGCGCCGCGCGGTGCTGCGCGACCCGCTGTTCTATGCGCTGGTCCCCGGCATCATGGGCCCCTCGGCCATCGGCACGCTGTTCATCTTCCACCAGGCGCATCTCAATGGGCTCAAGGGCTGGGACCTGACGACGTTCACCGCCTTTTTCCCCTTCCTGTCCGGCACGGTCGCCATCATGGCGCTGGTCTCGGGCGGGCTGGTCGACCGCTTCGGCGCCTGGCGCCTGATGCCGGTGCTGCTGCTGCCGCTCGGCTGCGCCAGCCTGGTCATCGCGACGCAGGGGTGGCTCGGCATCATCCCGGTATTCTTCGTGCTGATGGGCATGACGACCGGCATGATGAGCCCGGTGGTGGGCGCGCTGTGGGCCGAGCTCTACGGCACGGCCCATCTGGGTGCCATCCGCTCGCTGGCGACGGCGGCGCTGGTCGCCGCTTCGGCGGTGGGGCCCGGCCTTGCCGGCTGGCTGATCGATATCGGCTTCGCGCTCGACCTGCAGGGCTATGCCTACGCGGCCTACTGCTTCGCCGGCGCGGCGGTCTATCTGGCGCTGCAACCCGCCTTCGCCGCGCGCACGGCGAGCATCGCCGAAAGCGCCGGCTGAGTCAGTTCGCCGGGCGGCTTTCGATATCCTTTTTGAGCATGGCCAGCCGCTCCGCCGCAAGGGCGGCATAGGGGCCGATCCAGCGGGTGTGGATGCGCTGGATCGGCAGGGCGTCGAGATGGTTGTGGCGCTCGCGGCCGCGCCGTTCCGCGACCACCAGCCCGGCTTCTTCCAAGACATCGAGATGCTGCATGACCGTGCAGCGGTCGATCTCGGGGAAGGCGGCGACGAGGCTGCCGGTGGTGTGCGGCGCCTGCTTCAGATGATCGAGGATACGCCGCCTTACGCGGTGGGCGAGGGCCTTGAAGATCAGGTCGTCTTCGTCGTCGGTTGACATGTTATAGAATTATAACATATGGTTTGGCGGGTCAAGCGAGAGGAGACGCGAATGCAACCGCAATTCAGGGTTTCCGGCCGCATAGACCGGTCGGTCGACGAGGTGTTCGAGGCGGTGGTCGACCCGAAACAGCTCTCGAGCTATTTCACCACCGGCGGCGCCGAGGGGCGGCTGGCGACGGGTGCGACGGTGAGCTGGGACTTTCACGATTTCCCCGGCGCCTTCCCGGTGCATGTCGTCGAAGTCATCGAGAACGAGAAGATCGTGCTGCGCTGGGGCGCGGCGCCGGACGAGGATGCGGGCGGAGCCTACGACACCACCGTGGTGATGAGCTTTGCCGCGCTCGAGGACGGGCGCACGCTGGTGACCATCGAGGAATCGGGCTTCAGGCCGACCGAGGCCGGGGTGAAGGCGAGCTACGGCAATTGCGAGGGCTGGACCGGCATGCTCTGCGCCATGAAGGTATGGCTCGAGCACGGCATCAATCTGCGCGAGGGGTTCTACAAGTGAGCGCGACGGTGACGGCGACAGCACGGCACCGCTTCGAAAGGCTCGGTGCCGACGCGGTGTACGATGCCTGGCTGGACGCGAAGACGCTGCGCCGCTGGATGGCGCGGCCGATGGCGCGCAAGGCGGGCAAGATCGAGATCACGCGCGTCGATGTCGATGCGCGGATCGGCGGACGCTTTCATTTCGCCGAAATCCGCGATGGCGAGGTGGCAGAAAGCTGGGGCGACTATCGCGCGCTGGAGCGGCCGAGCCGCATCGTCTTCGCCTGGTTCGTCACCCCCGAGGAGGAGCAGGAGGACAAATCCGAGGTGACGATCGAGATCGTGCCGGACGGGAAAAGCTGCATCGCCACCATAAGCCACGAGATGGATGCGCAATGGGCGGACTATGTCGAGCCGACCGCGCGCGCCTGGGCCGCGATGTTGCAGGCGATCGACGACACGCTCGGCACGGGGGAGCGGGACGGCGCGGGTTGACAGTCCGGTCGGCCGGCACAGAATACGGCTTTCCCTGGCGACTGGATTTTCATGGACCTGCCCGAACTCGGCCTCCTGATCGGCACCGGCAAGCAGGCGCAGGTGTTTGCGGCCGGCGATGCGGTGGTCAAGCTGTCGATCCGGCCCGGCGGCAAGCGGGCGGCGTTTCACGAGGCGGCGGTGCTGGCCCGGATCGAGGCGCTCGACCTGCCCGCGCCGATGGTGCGGGGCGTGGTGTGCCATGAGGGGCATTGGGGCATCGTTCTCGATCGGGTGGAGGGTCCGGCCTTTGCCGAGCGCATGCGCGCCGATCCGGCAAGGGTTCCGGCGCATCTGGCGGCGCTGGCGGAGCTGCATCGCAAGGTTCACTGGCGCGAGGGCGCCGGATTGCCGGACCTCGTCGCGTCGTTGCGGGCGGCCATCGGGCGTGCGCCGGCGCTGTCCGATCAATTGCGGCGGCGGTTGCATGAGGGGCTGGCGGCGCGGCCGGTGGGGGATCGGCTGTGCCATGGGGATTTCCACCCCTACAATGTCATGGGTGCGCTGGATTCGCCGGTGCTGATCGACTGGATGGATGCGCGCTGCGGGGCGCCGGAAGCCGATCTTTGCCGGTCCTGGATGCTGATCGATACGGTCGATCCGGGTTTGGCCGAGGGGTATGTGGCGGCCTATCTCGATGTTTCGGAGGTTGAGCGCGGCGAGGTGTTCGCGTGGTTGCCTTACGTGGCCGCCGCGCGTCTCGCCGAGGACGTGCCGGAAGAGCACGAGCGGCTGCTGGCGATGGCGGAGCGGGTTTGAGCTAGCTGCCGAACAGCGCGTCGAGCCTGATGCGGGCGATGCGTTCGACCTGGGCGCAGGCGGTTGCAAACTCGGTTTCGCGCGAATTGTCGAGCCGGCGCCGGAAGGCTTCGAGGATGGAGGCTTTGGTGTTGTCGCGCACGGCGATGATGAAGGGGAAGCCGAATTTTTCTGTGTAGGCGGCGTTGAGGCGGGTGAAGGTCTCGCGCTCGGAATCGGTCAGGGCGTCGAGCCCTGCCGAGGCCTGTTCGGCGGTCGAATCGGCGGTGAGGCGCCTGGCGGAGGCGAGCCTGCCGGCGAGGTCGGGATGGGCGCGCAGCACGGCGAGGCGTTCGTCGTCGCCGGCAATGCGGAACTGGTTGCGCAGCGCGAAATGGAGGCCCATGGCCGTGTCGTTGGCCGGGCCGAGCTCGCCGTCATAAGCGCGTTCGGCGATCCAGGGGGAGTGTTCGAAAATCGAGCCGAAGGCTTCGACGAAACCGGCGCGGTTCATCCGCGAGGGGATTAATTTCGGCGCGGCATAGGGGTGATGCTCGGCCCAGTGGCGGGCGATGTCGAGGCGGGTGGGCGTCCAGACGCCGGAAAAGCCCTGGATGTAGTCGATGAATTTTTTCAGGCCCTGATAGCGGCCGGGTTGGCCGACGAGCCGGCAATGCAGGCCCACGGACATCATCTTCGGCGAACCGGCCTCGCCCTCGGCATAGAGGCAGTCGAAACTGTCCTTCAGGAACTGGAACCAGGCTTCGCCGTTCGGAAAGCCGGAGGCGGTGACGAAGCGCATGTCGTTGGCCGACAGCGTGTAGGGGATGATGAGCTGGGGGCGGTTTTCGTGGACGCGCCAATGGGGCAGGTCGTCGTCATAGGTGTCGGAGATATAGGCGAATCCGCCTTCCTCCGAGACGAGGTCGATGGTGTTGATCGAGCAGCGGCCGGTGTACCAGCCCAGCGGGCGCGCGCCGGTGGCGATGGTGTGCAGGCGTATGGCCTCGGCGATCTGCTCGCGCTCGACCTCTGGCGCCATGTCGCGATGCTCGATCCATTTGTAGCCGTGGCTGGCGATCTCCCAGCCGGAATCCAGCATGGCCTCGACCTGCGCCGGGGCGCGCATCAAGGCGGTGGCGACGCCATATATGGTGACGGGGATGTTTGCTTGCGTGAACAGGCGGTGCAGGCGCCAGAAGCCGGCGCGGGCGCCGTAGTCGTACATGGATTCGATGTTCCAGTGGCGCAGGCCGGGCCAGGGCGCGGCGCCGATGACGTCGGCGAGGAAGGCCTCGGACTGGGCGTCGCCGTGCAGGACGTTGTTCTCGCCGCCTTCCTCGTAGTTGAGGACGAATTGCACGCACACCTTCGCGCCGCCGGGCCAGCCGGCATCGGGCGGATTGGGGCCGTAGCCATGCAGGTCGCGCGGGTAGCGGTTCATGGAAGGCTCCTTCATTGGCGCGCAAATCTTAGCCCCGGTCGCCGGGTCCGGCTGCACGAAAATAGACCATCCGGTAAAGGATGTGCATTGCCCGCCGCTGTGTTTGCGATAGTCTCGTCGTTTAGGCCGGCCGAAGGACCTGACCAAAGGACTTGAGCATGATGGATGGGCGCCTGACGACGCATGTGCTCGACACCACGCATGGCCGCCCGGCACGGGGCATGCGGATCGACCTCGTCTATGTGCATGGCGATCACACGCATCATCTGGTCGAGACCTATACCAATCAGGACGGACGGCTCGACCAGCCGCTGCTGGCGGGCGAGGATTTCGAGCTCGGCGAGTTCGAGCTGCATTTCCATGTGGGGCAGTATTTCTCGCGGCTCGGGCTCGAGATCGAAACGCCGTTCCTCGACGTGGTGCCGGTCCGCTTCACGCTGTCCGAGACGACGCATTACCACGTGCCGCTGCTGGTGAGCCCGTTCGGCTATTCGACCTATCGCGGGAGCTGAGCCATGGTCGGGGTCCGCAACGCCATCCGCTTCATCCTCAACGACGCTGAGGTCGAATTGACCGATGTGGCGCCGGAGACGACGCTGCTCGACTGGCTGCGGCTCGACAGGCGGCTGCGCGGCTCCAAGGAAGGCTGCGCCGAGGGCGATTGCGGGGCCTGCACGGTGCTGGTCGGGCGGCTCGTGGGCGACGAGGTGGTCTACGAGACCATCACCGCCTGCATCCGCTTTCTCGCCAGCCTCGACGGCACGCATGTGGTGACCGTCGAGCAATTGTCGAAGGGCGGCGCGCTCAACCCCGTGCAGCAGGCCATGGTGGATTTCCACGCCAGCCAGTGCGGCTTCTGCACGCCCGGTATCGTCATGAGCCTTTACGGGCTGTGGCTCAAAAAGCCGAACCCGACGCGGCCCGAGGTCGAGACGGCGCTGCAGGGGAACCTCTGCCGCTGCACCGGCTATGCCCCGATCCTGCGCGCGGCCGAGGCCATGTCGCAATATGGCGCGCCCGAGGCCGATCCGCTGACGGCGGGGCGCAGCGCCATCGGCAGAAGGCTGCGCGCGCTGCGCGACGGCCGGCGCGTCGAGGTCGGGGAGGGCGACCGGCGGGTGATCCTGCCGGCGAGCCTCGAGGATTTCGCCGCGCTCTATGCCGAGATGCCGCAGGCGCGCATCGTTGCCGGCGCGACCGATGTCGGGCTGTGGGTGACCAAGTTCATGCGCGATATCGGTCCGGCCATCTTCATCGGCGGGCTCGAGGAATTGCGGCGCATCGGCGAGAACGATGGCGGGCTGCGCATCTATGCCGGGGTCAGCCATGAAGAGGCCGCGCCGAGCCTTGTCGAGCATGTGCCGCAACTGGCCGAGCTGATGCAGCGCTTCGCCGGCCAGCAGGTGCGCAATATGGGAACGGTGGGCGGCAACATCGCCAACGGGTCGCCGATCGGCGACCTGCCGCCGGCGTTCATCGCGCTCGGCGCCAGGCTGACGCTGCGCAGGGGCAATGAGCGGCGCGAGATCAGGCTCGAGGATTTCTTCATCGAATACGGCCGGCAGGACCGCAGGCCGGGCGAATTCGTCGAGAGCGTGACCATTCCCGACCTGCCTGCGGGCGAGCGCTTCGCCGTCTACAAGATCTCGAAGCGTCGCGACGAGGACATTTCGAGCCTTTGCGGGGCATTCCGCATCTTCGTCAACGATGCGGGGACGGTCGGCATGGCGCGCATCTGCTTCGGCGGCATGGCCGGCACGCCGAAGCGCGCCAAGGCGGTCGAGGCGGCGCTGGAAGGCAAGCCCTGGACGCTGGAGACCGTCGAGGCGGCGGCCGGTGCCTTCGCCGAGGATTATCAGCCGCTCACCGACATGCGGGCGAGCAAGGAGTATCGCCTGTTGGCGGCACAGAACCTGCTCAGGCGGTTCTATTTCGAGACGCAGGGCGAGCCGGTGCGGCTGGTGCGGGAGGTGGCATGAACGAGCAGTCGCCCATCCTGCCCTCGCCCGCCGTGCTGCATGAGCCGGTGCGGCACGATTCCGCGCCCAAGCATGTGGCGGGGAGCGCGGACTATATCGACGACATGGTCGAGCCGGTGGGCACGCTGCACGCCTATCTGGCGCTGTCGCAGCGGGCGCATGCCGAGATCGTGTCGATCGACTTCACCGCGGTGAAATCCGAGCCGGGCGTCGTCGGCGTGCTGTGGGCGCCGGACGTGCCGGGCGAGAACGACGTGTCGTCCGTGCACGCGCATGACGAACCGCTGTTTCCCGACCGCGAGGTGCGTTTCTTCGGCCAGCCGATCTTCGCCGTGATCGCCGAGACGCGCGAGCAGGCGCGCAAGGCGGCGCATCGGGCGAAGGTCGAATATCGCGACCTCGACTTCATCCCCGACATCCGCGCCGCGCAGGCGGCGGGCGGCAGGCTGGTGACGGCGCCGCTCAAGCTCGAGCGCGGCGATGTGGTGGCCGGACTGGCGGGGGCGCCGCGCCGGCTCAAGGGGTCCATCGCCATCGGCGGGCAGGACCATTTCTATCTCGAAGGCCATATCGCGCTCGCCATTCCCGGCGAGGACGAGGACGTGCACGTCTATTCCTCGACCCAGCACCCCAGCGAAGTGCAACTGATGGTGGCGCATGTGCTCGGCATCGCCCAGCATGCGGTGACGGTCACGGTGCGGCGCATGGGCGGGGGCTTCGGGGGCAAGGAGACGCAGGGGAATCTGTTCGCCTGCGTGGCGGCGCTGGCGGCGAAGACATTCAACCGCGCGGTAAAAATCCGGCCCGACCGCGACGACGACATGACGGCGACCGGCAAGCGGCACGATTTCGTCGTCGATTACGAGGTGGGGTTCGACGACGAGGGAAAAATCCAGGCGCTCGATGCGGTCTATGGCTGCAATGCCGGGTTTTCCGCCGATCTCACCGGGCCGGTGAGCGACCGGGCGCTGTTCCATTGCGACAACGCCTACTGGTATCCGGCGGTGCGGGCGCGCTCGGAGCCGCTTTATACCAATACCGTGTCGAACACCGCCTTTCGCGGCTTCGGCGGGCCGCAGGGCGTTCTCGCCTGCGAGCGCTGGATCGAGGATATCGCCTATACGCTCGGGCTCGACCCGCTCGAGGTGCGCAAGCGCAATTTCTACGGCACCGACAGCAACAACATCACGCCGTACCACCAGACGGTGGAGGACAATATCGTCCACCGCGTGGTGGCGGAGCTGGAACAGGGCGCGGACTATCAGGCGCGGCGCGAGGGCGTGAAGGCCTTCAACGCCGAGGGGCGCGTGTTGCGCAAGGGCATCGCGCTGACGCCGGTGAAGTTCGGCATCTCCTTCACCGCCACCTGGTACAACCAGGCCGGGGCACTGGTGCATGTCTATCGCGACGGCTCGATCCATCTCAGCCATGGCGGCACGGAGATGGGGCAGGGGCTCTACATCAAGGTGGCGCAGATCGTCGCCGATGCGTTCAGCGTGTCGTTGGGCGAGGTGAAGATCAACGCGACGACCACGGGCAAGGTGCCCAATACGTCGGCCACGGCGGCGTCGTCGGGCACGGACCTCAACGGCGCGGCGGCGCTCGATGCGTGCAACCAGATCAAGGCGCGGCTGATCGCGCATGCGGCAAGGCTCTACGAGGTGGCGGAGGACGAATGCCGCTGGGTCGAGGGCGGGGTGCAGGCGGGGGCGGAGTTCGTGCCGTTCCGCACGCTGGCCGGCTCGGCCTATATGAACCGCGTGCAGCTCTCGGCAGCGGGCTTTTACAAGACGCCGAAAATCCATTGGGACCGCGCCGAGGGGCGCGGGCATCCGTTCTATTATTTCGCCTATGGCGCGGCGGTGTCGGAGGTGAGCGTCGACACGCTGACGGGGGAATACCAGGTTGATCGCGTCGATATCCTGCACGATGTCGGGCGCTCGCTGAACCCGGCGGTCGATATCGGCCAGATCGAGGGTGGGTTCATCCAGGGCATGGGCTGGCTGACCACCGAGGAACTGAAATGGGACGCCACCGGGCAGCTGCGCACCCATGCGCCCTCGACCTATAAGATCCCGCTCGCCTCTGACATTCCGCCGGTGTTCAACGTCAGGCTGGTGGACTGGTCGAGCAATCGTGAGGCGGTGGTCGGGCGCTCCAAGGCGGTGGGCGAGCCGCCCTTCATGCTGGCGGTCTCGGTGCTCGAGGCGCTGTCCATGGCGGTCGGCAGCTTCGCCGATTATCGCGTGCCGCCAAGGCTCGACGCGCCGGCGACGCCGGAGCGGGTGCTTATGGGCATCGAGCGCATGAAACGGGCGGGCGCATGAGGTCCGTTGCGGCGGCCCCCCACCCAACCTCCCCCCGGTGGGGGGAGGGGCTGGATCGTGCCGGTGGAAAGCGAAGCGCCCGACAAACGCCGTGGCGACCCCTCCCCCCACCGGGGGGAGGTTGGGTGGGAGGCGGAGATGCCTGACCTCAAAAAGTTCCTGCAAGGCAATCCCGGCGTCATCTGCGCCGAGCTGGCTTCCGTGCGCGGGTCCAGCCCGCGCGAGGCGGGGACTGCCATGTTGATCGGCCGGCACGGCGTATTCGGCACCATCGGCGGGGGTGCGCTCGAATATATGGTGATCGAGCGCGCGCGGAAAATGATCGGCAGGGGCGAGGCGCAGGCCGTCGACATGGACGTGCCGCTCGGCCCCGAGATCGGCCAGTGCTGCGGCGGCCGGGTGGCGGTGCGGCTGCGGGCTTTCGGCGAAGCGGAGGCCGAGCGTTTTGCGGCGTCTTTGGCCGACGAGGCGGCGCAGCGGCCGGTGGTGATGGTCTATGGCGCCGGCCATGTGGGACGGGCGCTGGCGCGGTGCCTGGCGCTGCTGCCGGTGCGCGTGACGGTGATCGACACGCGGCCGGACGAGATCGCCGAGCTCGAGGGATTGTGCAAGACGATCGTGTCGCCCATGCCCGAAGCCGAGGCGCGCGACGCGCCGGAGGGGGCGAGCCATGTGATCGTCACCCATGACCACGCGCTGGATTTCCTGATCGCCGCCGAGGCGCTGGCGCGCATGGATGCGCCCTATGTCGGCATGGTCGGCTCGGCCACGAAGCGGGGCCGGTTTTCGAGCTGGTTCCGCGAAACCGGCGGCACGGCGGCAGCGCTCGACCGGCTGGTCCTGCCGATCGGCGCCATGGGAGTGGGGGACAAGCGCCCCGAAGTCATTGCGGCCTTCACCGCTGCCGAGGTAATGCGCGCTATCGGCACGCGAAAACAGCAATGGGCCGAACGGGGGGCGATGTCGCATGGATGAAGCGGCCGGAGCGCGGCTGGCGCTGAGCGGCATCACCAAGCAGTTTCCGGGCGTGCTGGCCAACGATGCGGTCGGCTTCTCGGTGAAACCGGGCGAGATCCATGCGCTGCTGGGCGAGAACGGGGCCGGCAAGTCGACGCTGGTCAAGATGATCTACGGCATCATGCAGCCCGATGCCGGCAGCATCGCCTGGAACGGCGAGACGGTGACCATCACGAGCCCCCGCGCCGCGCGGGCGCTCGGGATCGGCATGGTGTTCCAGCATTTCTCGCTGTTCGAGGCGCTGAGCGTGTTCGAGAACATCGCGCTGGGCATGGACGGGGCGGTGCCGCGCCGCCAGATCGAACGGCGTATAAACGAGATCATGCGCCAATACGGGCTGGCGCTCGATCCCGAGCGGATCGTCGAGACGCTGTCGGTCGGCGAGCGCCAGCGCATCGAGATCGTGCGCGCCCTGCTGCTCGAACCCAAGCTTTTGATCATGGACGAGCCGACCTCGGTGCTGACGCCGCAGGAGGTGGAGCAGCTTTTCGTGGTGCTGCGGCAATTGGCGAAGGAAGGGTGCTCGATCCTTTACATCTCGCACAAGCTGCATGAGATCAAAGCGCTGTGCGACACGGCGACGATATTGCGCGCCGGCCGGGTGGTCGGCACCTGCGATCCGCGTGCCGAGACCTCGCGCACCATGGCCGAGATGATGATCGGCTCCAACCTCAAGGATGTCGAGCGCGGCGAGGTGCCGGCGGGCGGGCCGGTGCGGCTGAAGGTCGAGCGCCTGTCGACAATGGGCGAAGGCGGGCCGGGGCTGCGCGATGTCGGCTTCGAGGTGCGCGGCGGCGAGATTTTCGGCGTGGCCGGGGTGGCGGGCAACGGGCAGACGGCGCTGCTGGCGGCGCTGTCGGGCGAGCTGGCGGCGGACCGTGCCGATGCGGTGGTGATCGACGGCAGGCCGGTGGGGCTGGCGGACGTGACCGCGCGCCGGCGGCTGGGTCTGGCCAGCGTGCCGGAGGAGCGCAACGGGCATTCGGCGGTGGGCGATTTCAGCCTGGCCGACAATGCGGTGCTGACCGGACGCGAGCGCATGAAGCTGGCGCGCGGCGGGCTGGTGGATACCGGCGCGGCGCGGCGCTTCGCGGAAAGCGTCATTTCGCGCTTTTCGGTCAAGGCGACCGGCCCGCAGACCGTGGCCGGCGCGCTGTCGGGCGGCAATCTGCAAAAATTCGTCGTCGGGCGCGAGATCATGCAAAAGCCCGGCGTGTTCGTGGTCGGCCAGCCGACCTGGGGCGTCGATGCCGGCGCAGCGGCGGCGATCCACCAGGCCATCGTCGATCTGGCGGCGGAAGGCTCGGCCATCGTGGTCGTCAGCCAGGACCTCGATGAGCTGATGAGCCTGTGCGACACCATCGCCGTGATCGCCGAGGGACGGCTGAGCGCCAAGCGGCGCGTCAACGACATCAGCGTCGAGGAGATCGGGCTGCTGATGGGCGGCGACCATGGCATGGGGCCGCAGGCCGAGGGGGACGTCCTTGCAGTACCGGCTTGAAAAACGCCCCCGGCCCAGCCGGCTGATGCTCTATCTCGCCCCCGTACTGGCGCTGATCGGCACGGCGCTGATCGGGGCGATCCTGTTCGGGCTGATCGGCTATGACGGGCTCGGTGCGGTGCGCGAGATCTTCATCACCCCGCTGGCCAATCCGCTGAAATGGCAGGACCTCGCCATCAAGTCGGCGCCGCTGATCATCATCGCCATCGGGCTGTCCATCGGCTACCGCGCCAATGTGTGGAACATCGGCGCCGAGGGGCAATATGTCATCGGCGGGCTGGCGGGCACGGGCATCGCGCTCTTGACCCGCGACATGTCGGGGCCGTGGATCTTGCCGTTGATGATCCTCGCCGGCATGGCGGGCGGCATGGCCTGGGCTGCGATCCCGGCGCTGCTGAGGACGAAGCTCAGGGTCAACGAGATCCTGACCAGCCTGATGCTGACCTATGTCGCCATCCAGCTGCTGTATTATCTGGTGATCGGCCCGTGGCGCGACCCGATGGGGTTCGGCTTTCCGCAAACCGCGATCTTCCGCCCCGACCAGCTGCTGCCGCGCATCGTGCCCGGAACCATTGTCCATGCCGGGGTGGCGATCGCGCTGGTCGTGGCGGTGATCGCCTGGTTCGTCATGAGCCGCTCGCTGTTCGGCTTCCAGGTGCGGGTGGTCGGCTCGGCGCCGCATGCCGCGCGCTATGGCGGCTTTTCGACCAACCAGACCATCTGGCTGGCGCTGTTGAGCGGCGGCGCGCTGGCGGGGCTCGCCGGCATCCTGGAAGCGACCGGCCCCTTCGCGCGCATGGTGCCGTCCTTCCCGACCAATTACGGTTTTACCGCCATCATCGTCGCCTTTCTCGGGCGGCTGCATCCGGTGGGCATCGTCTTTGCCGGGCTCGCCATCGCCATCACCATCGTCGGCGGCGAGGTGGCGCAGACGACCA
>JAEWHZ010000301.1 GCA_023387585.1 Pseudomonadota bacterium | reverse complement strand
GCCTGCAGCAGCGCAAAAGCACGCCGCCCGCGCCCCTCTACCTCGTGAACCCGAGCGAGGCGCAGAGTGAAGGGATCGGCCGGGGCTGCGGGCAGGCGAAGATCATGCCGCATCTTCATGCACCCCTTCCGCCACGATTTGCAGCATCCCGTCGGCCAGGGGCCGCTGCAGTTGCAGGGCCTCCGCGACCGGGGTTGTTAGCCAGTGCCGCCATTCCTCGGGCCGAGTCAGAATCACCGGCATTGCCTTGGGATGGATCGGGGCGACCTCGGCATTGGGGGCACAGGTCAGGAAGCCGAACAGCTCTGCCGCCACCTCACCCTCCTTCAGCTTGCGCACCGAGGTCCATAGCGTGCGGATACCGGCAAAGAACGCCAACGGTCTTTCCTCGCCCAGGGCGAACCAGACCGGATGATTGCGCGGCGCGCCGGGGCGGCTGTCGAGTTCGGAAAAGCTGGTGAACGGCACGAGGCAGCGGTGCGGCACGTCCAGCCAGCGTTTCCAATGCGGCGAGGCGACATTGCGGATATTGGTCACGCCGGGATCGGTGCGTTTTCCCTTCAGGAAAGCCTGTGGAGTCGGCATGCCCCAGCGCGCCTTGGTCAACTGCCAGCCACCCTGCGGCCCGTGCCGGATGATCGGTGCCGCATAATCAGGATAGATCCCTGCCATTGATGGCAGGTTGCCGGTCAGGTCCACCAGCTCTTCGGCGTCCTTGAACATGCCGTCAAACACATGGCGCATCGCATCCTGCGACTTGGTTTGAGAATAAAGGTTGCACATGCACCGGGTCCGCGAATCAAACATCGGGAAGGAACATTGCCAGAACGGAAGGGCTGTGAACACCCTTGCTCCCCTTCTTCGATGCCAAGAGCAACGAGTACAGGAGCAGATGGAGGTCACTTTGCCCCGGTGCACAATTGTGCCCCCGACCCCCTTAGGCTCCAGACCCATTGATTTTAGGTGTGAACCGGCGTGCAAAATTGACCCCGTAGCGGGGTAATCGGCGCCCAAAAATGACCCCCTTACACTGATGGTCATGATGCTCCCGAGGTCATCGGGGAGCGCAGTGTGGGATGTTGGTCGTGGAGACGATAGCGAAGATCCGGCGGGCGTATTTTCAGGACAAGAAGTCGATCAAACAGATTTGCCGGGAGCTGCGGGTATCGCGGAACACGGTGCGCAAGGTGATCCGGTCGGGTGCGACGGAGCTCACCTACGAGCGAACCATTCAGCCGCTGCCAAAGATCGGACCCTGGAAAGACATGCTCGACGAGATATTGGCGGCGAACTCGCGGAAGCCCAAACGCGAGCGACTGACCCGCATTCGGATCTTCGAAGAACTCCGGGCCCGAGGTTATGATGGCGGCTATGATGCCGTCCGGCGATACGCGGCCTCCTGGTCCAAGGAGGAAGAGGTGGCATCTGCGGCCGCCTATGTCCCACTAACCTTCGACCCAGGCGAGGCCTACCAGTTCGACTGGAGCCACGAGATCGTGGTGATCGACGGCGCGACGACCACGGTGAAGGTGGCACATGTCCGCCTGTGTCACAGCCGGATGCTGTTCGTGCGTGCCTATCCCCGCGAGACGCAGGAGATGGTCTTCGACGCGCATGACAAGGCCTTCGCCTTCTTCGGGGGCACCTGCACGCGGGGCATCTACGACAACATGAAGACCGCGGTCGACACGATCTTCGTCGGCCGAGACCGCGCCTACAACCGCCGGTTCCAGCAGATGTGCGGGCATTACCTCGTCGATCCCGTCGCCTGCACCCCGGCATCCGGCTGGGAGAAGGGACAGGTCGAGAACCAGGTCGGTGTTGTCCGACGGCGGTTCTTCGTGCCCCGGCCGAAGTTCAGGAGCTACGCCGAGCTCAACGCCTGGCTCGAGGACCGCTGTGTTGCCTGGGCCAAGGCCAATCCGCATCAGGAGCTTCGGGATCGAACGATCTGGGATGTGTTCCAGGACGAGCGCGCGAGCCTTGTGCCCTACGTTGGTCCGTTCGACGGCTTCCATGCCGTGCCGGCTTCGGTCTCGAAGACCTGTCTCGTCCGGTTCGACAAGAACCGCTACTCCGTGGATGGCCGGGCCGTTGGCCGCCCCGTCGAGATCCGTGCCTATGCCGAGCGGGTCGAGTTCTGGCAGGACGGCAAGATCGTGGGGCAGCACGCCCGAGCCTTCGGGCGCGACAAGGCCATCTACGACCCGTTGCACTACATTCCGGTTCTGGCTCGCAAGCCCGGTGCCCTCCGGAATGGCGCGCCCTTCAAGGACTGGGACCTGCCGCCATCGATCAGGCGCGTGCAGCGCAAGCTTGGCAAGGTGCCGAACGGCGACCGGCAGATGGTCCAGATCCTCAGCATGATCCCGATCGATGGGCTGGATGCGGTGGAAGCTGCCTGTGCCGAAGCCCTGAGCGAAGGGGTCCCCGCAGCCTCGGTCGTCATCAACATCCTGGCCCGGCATCGGGAGCCGCCGCCGCCGCTGACCATCGATACGCCGGCCGCGTTGCGACTGACCTGCGAGCCCGTCGCCGATTGCAAACGCTACGACAGCCTCAGGAGACCCAACCATGGAAAGATCACAGGTGCTGGACGCGATGAGCCAGCTGAAGCTCTACGGCATGAAGGCCGCCTACGATGAGATCATCACCACGGCGGTGAAGCGTCAGCACGAGCCGCAACAGATCGTCGGCGACCTGCTGAATGCAGAGATCAGCGAGAAGCAGGCGCGCTCGATCAAATACCAGATGACAATCGCCAAGCTGCCGCTGGCGAAAGAGGTCGACGAGTTCAGCTTCGAGGAAACGCCGGTCAACGAGACGCTGGTGCGCGACCTGGCTGCCGGTGAGTTCCTCGAACAACAGCGCAATGTCGTGCTCATCGGTGGCACCGGCACCGGCAAATCCCACCTTGCCGTAAGCATCGCACGGGCCTGCATCCGACGCGGCAAACGGGGGCGCTTCTTCAATGTCGTGGACCTGGTGAACAAGCTCGATGCCGAAGCCCGTGCCGACCGACAGGGGCGCACGGCAGACCTGCTCTGCCGCCTCGACTTCCTGATACTCGACGAACTCGGCTATCTCCCCTTCGCGCAGACCGGCGGCCAGCTGCTGTTCCATCTCATCAGCCGCCTCTACGAGCGCACCTCGATCATCGTGACGACCAATCTCGACTTTGGGGAATGGCCTTCGGTCTTCGGCGATGCGAAGATGACCACTGCGCTGCTCGACCGCCTGACCCATCACTGCGACATCGTCGAAACCGGCAACGAGAGCTGGCGCTTCAAGACCCGAGAATGACCGACACTCACGCTGGCCCGATACGGCTGCGCTGTATGGGGGCTACACCGCATCGGGCCAGCTACCCGCTCGCTCCAAAGGGGTCATTTTTGGACGCCGATAGGGGGTCAAGATTGCGTGCCGATTGACATCTACGGGTTGCAGGCCATGGTCGCGCGCGAGATGTTCGTGGCGGGCGAGTGCTTTGTCCGGCTGCGCCCGCGCCGGGCCGAGGATGGTCTTCTGGTGCCGCTGCAGCTGCAGCTTCTCCAGGCCGAGATGCTGCCCTTCGAGAAGACCGAGACGGCGGCGAACGGCAACCGCATCCGCTGCGGGATCGAGTTCGACGGCATCGGCCGGCGGGTGGCCTACCACTTCCGCCGCCGCCATCCCGGCGACAGCACCGACCAGGGAGTGGTGATCCCGGAGACGGTGCGCGTGCCGGCGGCGGATGTGCTGCACATCTACCGACCCATCGACGCGGGCCAGATCCGAGGCCTGCCGCATATCGCGCCGGCCATGGTGCGGCTGTTCCTGCTCGACCAGTACGACGACGCCGAGCTCGACCGGAAGAAGACCGCGGCGATGTTCGCGGGCTTCATCACCAAGACCGCGCCGGAAGACCCCATGATGGGCGAGGCAGAGGCCGATCTGGACGGGGCTGCCATCGCCAGCCTCGAGCCCGGTACGATGCAGGTGCTGCTGCCGGGCGAGGACGTGAAGTTCTCGTCCCCGGCGGATGTCGGCGGCGGCTACGAGGCGTTCCAGTACCGCACGCTTCTCTCGGTCTCGGCCTCGCTGGGGCTACCCTATCACCTCGTCACCGGCGATGTCCGGCAGGCGAACTACTCGAGCCTGCGCGCCGAGCTGGTCGAGTTCCGCCGCCGCATCGGCCAGCTGCAGCATGGCGTGATCGTGCACCAGCTCTGTCGCGCGGTCTGGCTGCGCTGGCTGGAAACGGCGGTGCTATCGGGCGCGCTCGATGCCGATCCCGCGGCGGTGCGACCGGTGCAATGGATCCCACCGCGCTGGGACTGGGTCGATCCGCTGAAGGACATCCAGGCGCAGGTGCTGGCGATGGAAGCCGGCATCACCTCGCGGCGCAAGGTGGTCGAGGCCACCGGCTACGACATCGAGGAAGTCGACCGCGAGAACGCCACCGATGTCGCGCGCGCGACAGGTCTCGGCCTGCGCTACCGCACCAGCCCCGGCGCGACACAGGGCGTCCGCGCGACGCCCGCGACACGGCCCGACCCCGGCGCTGGCGCCCGACGGGCTGACCTCCAAGGGCGGTTATCCCGGCAATGACGAGAAGGGGCGCGACTTGCAGCGCGAGGTCGACCCGACCCGGCTGATGAACGATTTCTTTGCCGCCGTCGAGTTTCTGCTGGCCAGCGACATGACCACCGACAAGGTGGGGATCACCGGTTTCTGCTATGGCGGCGGGGTGTCGAACGCGGCGGCGGTCGCCTACCCGGAACTGGCCGCCGCGGTGCCGTTCTATGGCCGTCAGGCCCCGGCGGAGGACGTGACCCGCATCAAGGCGCTGCTGCTGCTGCATTACGCCGAGCACGACGACAACGTGAATGCGGGCTGGCCCGCCTACGAGGCCGCGCTGCAAGCCGCCGGCACCACCTACGAGGCCCATATCTATCCCGGCACCAATCACGGCTTTCACAACGATTCCACGCCGCGCTATGACGAGGCCGCCGCCGAACTGGCATGGGAACGCACGATAGACTGGTTCCGCACATATCTGGCCTGACGCGGCGGGACCGGCACCGGGACCGGCACGGGCACAGACTCCGGCACAGACACGGGCACGGGGCGCGAACGCGCTTGCATCCGCGGGCCGGTCGGGCACAGGATGGCGGCACCCGATGACAGCCCGAGGCCCGCCCGCCATGTCGTCCAGCAGCCCCGCCGCCGGTCTTGCCGAGATGCCCGAAACCGACGCCGCGCGGCGCCGGCTGCTGAACGGCGGCAGGCTGGCCGCCCTCGGCGTGGC
>JAEWHZ010000354.1 GCA_023387585.1 Pseudomonadota bacterium | reverse complement strand
CGCCGGGAAAGTCGGCCCGCGCCGTGCCGCTGTCGGGCATGAACAGCGTGTCGTGGACGAAGGCCGCGTCACCGACCACATAGGTGATCGACGCCAGCGTATGGCCGGGCGAAAGCATCACGCGCGCGTCCATGTCGCCGATCCGAAAACTTTCGCCATCGGCGAACAGCCGGTCCCACTGGCTGCCGTCCGCGGGAAAATCCGGCCAGTTGTAGATGGATTTCCATAGCTTCTGGACCTCGACGACCCTTTCCCCGATGGCGGTCCGGGCGCCGGTCCGCTCCTTGAGATAGTGTGCCGCCGAGAAATGATCGGCGTGCGGGTGGGTATCGAGAATCCATTCGAGCGCGTAGCCCTTCTCCTCTATGAAGGCCAGAAGCCGGTCGGCCTCGACGGTGGCGGTCGAGCCCGATTTTTCGTCATAGTCGAGCACGGGATCGATGATGGCGCAGCGACCCGTTGCCGGATCGGCCACCACATACTGGATCGAACCTGTCCGGGCTTCGTAAAAGCCGGTGACGTCCGGGCGAGAGACCATGGCGCTGCGATCCTTGTGCTGCTGCGAAGCGGTATTCAGATGCGTAATAATGATTGCATTATTTTGCAAGCATTATTTTGAATGATGAAGCCTGTCACGACCTTTGGCGTCGGCAACCTCGCTTCACAAAACTTCACATCGCCCGCGAAGGCCGGAAACACCCCGGGTCCATCTTGGCGTCATCGCGGCAATCGGGCCGCATGACAAGGAGATGAGACATGGCACAGGAACGCAGCCGCTTTGGCACCTGGCTTCTGGCGGGCACTGTCGTCGTTTTCGGCCTGGGCGCGATCGGCGTCGTGCAGGCCCAAGGTTTCTTCGAAGGACGAGGTGGTCCCGGCTTTGGCGGGCCGTTTGCCGGCCACATGCTCGAGCGCGCGCTGGGATCGGTGGATGCCAGCGATGCGCAGCGCGAGACGATCCGGGGGATCGTGGACGAGGCCAGTGCGGAAATCCGCGCCATGACCGCCGATCTTGACGATCCCAGGGCCCAGTTCTCGACGTTGCTTGCTGCCGAGACCCTCGACCGCGCCGCGTTCGAAACCCTGCGCCGGCAGACGCTCGAGACGGGCGAGGCGGTCTCGGTCCGGGCCTTGGAGGCGCTTCTCGACGCCGCCGAAGTGCTCACCGCCGAGCAGCGCGCCGAACTCGTCGAGCAGGGCAGGGGCTTCGGCCCGCGCTTCGGCCCCGGCCGCCACTGACCGCGCCCTTCGCCGGTGCCGGCCTGTCGGCGCCGGCACCGGTTCCCCCCTCGAAATCCGGAGTTGGACATGAAAAACCGTTCCGACCGATATGACGGCATCGCCGTCACGTTTCACTGGCTCAGCGCCCTTGCCATCCTGGTGCTGATCGGCTCCGGGTTCGGTGCGGCCCTGACCGACGATCCCGCCACCAAGATCGGTTTGCTGCAACTGCACGTTCCCCTGGCGATCGGGGTGCTCGTCCTGACCCTGGCCCGCATCGCCTGGCGGTGGTTTGCGGGCCGCAAGCCCGAACCGATCGCCGGCACGCCGAGATGGCAGGACGCAGGCGCGCGCGGCGTCCATTTCCTGCTCTATCTCGTGCTTTTCATCATGATCGGCAGCGGCATTGGGCTGCTGGCGATGAGCGGAGCCGGGAACGTGCTGTTCTCGGGCACGGGTACGCTTCCCGATTTCACGGCGTTTCCCCCGCATGCCGCCCATTTGCTGGGCGCCCTGCTGCTTGTCACGCTTCTCGTCGCCCATGTCGGCGCGGCGCTTTACCACCAGTTCGTCTGGCGCGACGGCATTTTCCGGCGCATGTGGTATGGCCGAAGATGAGGCGGCGTGAAGGACCGGGCATGGCGGAGCGGATTCTGATCATCGACGACGATACGCGCCTGTCCGCCATGCTCCGCGACTATCTCGAGGGCAATGGCTACGCGGTGCGGACCGCGGCCAATGCCGCAGCGGGGCTGGCGGAGGTCGCCCGCCATCATGCCGATGCGGTCATCCTTGACGTCATGCTGCCCGATCTCGACGGATTCGAGGTGCTGCGCCGCATCCGCTCGGCTTCGGATGTGCCGGTGCTGATGCTGACCGCCAAGGGCGATGAAACCGACCGCATCGTCGGCCTCGAGATCGGCGCCGACGATTACCTGCCCAAACCCTTCAGCTCGCGTGAACTGCTGGCGCGCCTGCGCGCGATCCTGCGCCGGCGCGCCGGTGGCGGCGGCGCGTCGGGCCTGTTGCGCTTCGGTCGGCTGGAGATCGATCCCGGCTCGCGCGAGGCGCGGCTCGACGGGCAGCGTTGCGACATCACCGGCCATCAATTCGATATCCTGCTGGCTCTGGCCGAGAGCGCCGGACGGATCCTTTCGCGCGACCAGTTGATCGACCGGGTGCGCGGGATCGGCGGCGACGCCTTCGATCGCTCGATCGACGTCCATATTTCCCGCATCCGCGCGGCGATCGAGGATGATCCCAGGCACCCGCGCCGTATCGTGACGGTTCGCGGTGCGGGCTATGTCTTCGCCCGGCGTCAGGACGAGGAGGGCTGACCCGTGGGAAGCCGCCTGTTCCTCAAGATATACCTCACCATTCTGGGCAGCATCGCGATCCTTGCGGTCACCGGCTTCGCGGCCGTGGCCTTGATGATCGGATCGGGAGAGGATCGGGATTTCTTTTCGGAGCGCGCCGCCCTGATCGCCGCCGCCCTGCCGGAAGGCGCCGACCCGGCCCTGCTTCAGTCGACGCTCGACCGGCTCGGGGTAGCGAGCGGGGCGGAACTGGCCGTCGAGGACGCCGACGGCTCGGTGCTGGCGCATTTCGAGCCATCGGACCATGTGGCGCGACGGTTCGATCCGGTCGCGGTGCCCCTGTCCGATGGCAGGAGACTGACCGTGCGGCTTGAGCCGCCCTTCGGGCCGCCCCGCCGGGGCAATCCGTTGTTCCTGCTCGTTGTCGTCAGCGGCCTGACCGCCCTGGTCGCCTGGCCGGTGGTTCGCCACCTGACCCGGCGCCTGGAACGATTGCGCCGCAGCGTCGAGGCCTGGGGGGCGGGCGATTTGTCGGTGCGCGCTCCGGCCCTGGGAACCGACGAGATCGCCATCGTTGCCGACAGCTTCAACGATGCGGCACAGCGCGTCGAGACGCTGATCGCCTCGAACCGCGCGCTTCTGGCCAATGCCAGCCACGAATTGCGCTCGCCTCTCGCAAGACTGCGCATGGGGGTCGAACTGTATGAACACGAGCCGACTGCCGAGCGGCGCGCGGAAATCTACCGCAATCTCGGGGAACTCGACGCGCTGGTGGGCGAAATCCTGCTCTCGAGCCGCTTGAGCCATGTCGGGCCCGCCGAACCGCTGCAGCGGATCGACCTGCTGGCCCTGGCCGCCGAGGAGGCCGCGCTGGCGGGGCTGGAGGTCCTGGGTACCTCATCGCAGGTGCTGGGCCATGAACAGCTGCTGCACCGGCTGGTGCGCAATCTGATCCAGAACGCGATGCGCCACGGGCTCCCCCCGATCGAGATCACGGTATCGCATGCGGCCGGCCATGCCGAGCTGGCGGTCCGCGATCACGGCCATGGCATCCCCGAAAAGGATGCGGACCGCGTTTTCGAAGCCTTCTATCGCCCGGGCGGCCACGGCGAATCCGCCGGCGGGTGGGGCCTCGGCCTGGCGCTGGTCCGGCAGATCGCCGAAATGCACGAGGGATCGGTGCGGGTCGAGGCGCCGGCGGATGGGGGCGCGCGCTTCGTGGTCTCGCTGCCCCGGGCTGGCTAAGCGTGGTGGAACCGTGGCAGGATCGGCGCCATGGAGAGATGGCCTGAAATACCCTATTCGCAATGGCGCGAGACCTGCACCGCGCTGCATCTGTGGTCCCAGATCGTCGGCAAGTACCGGCTCGCGCATACGCCATGGGTCAACCATTCCTGGCACGCGACGCTCTATGTGACGCCGCGCGGGCTGTCGACGGGTCCGGTTCCCGATGTCGGCGGGCTGGTGACGCTGCGCCTCGATTTCTGCGACCACGCTTTCGTCGCCGAGGCCGAAGGCGGCGCGCGGGCGGGGTTTCCCCTTGAGCCCATGAGCGTCGCCGCCTTCTTCCGCCGCACCGCCGAAGCGATCCGCGAAGTCGGCGGTACGCCGGCGATGCACGGGGTTCCGAACGAGGTCGCCGATCCGGTGCCCTTCGAGGACGACGAGGCGGAACGGCCCTATGATGCCGACGCCGTCCGGCGCTTCCATGGCGCGCTGGTCAACGTCTCGCGCGTGTTCGAGCAGTTCCGCACCGGCTATCTGGGCAAGGTCTCGCCGGTGCATCTGTTCTGGGGGTCGTTCGACCTCGCCGTCACCCGCTTTTCCGGCCGGCCGGCGCCGCCGCATCCGGGCGGGGTTCCGGGCCTGCCCGACAGCGTCACGCGCGA
>JAEWHZ010000260.1 GCA_023387585.1 Pseudomonadota bacterium | reverse complement strand
AGCCGATGTGGCGCGCGACGCCGTTGCGGGCCAGCAGCTTTACGCGGTCGAGGATGACGTGGATGTTGATCGGCTCGCGCTCCAGCGGGCGGTCGTCGCCGAACACCTCGACGCGGTCGATCAGATCAACGATGCGGTCGGTCTCGTCGCGGATCAGGCGGGCTAGCGGCACCTCGTCGGGCGGCACCGAGGTTTCCAGCAACTGGGCGGCGCCGCGAATGCCGGAAAGCGGGTTCTTGATCTCGTGCGCCAGCATGGCGGCGAGGCCGGTGACGGAGCGGGCGGCGCCGCGCGACACCATCTGGCGGTCGATCTTGTCGGCCATGGTCCGTTCCTGGATCAGCACGGCCACCCGGCCGTCGGTCTCCGAGATCGGGCTGGCGAAGACATCGGCGACGCGCTCATCGCCGAAGCGCGACGAACCGATGCGCACGCGGTATTCGGTCATCGGCGCGCGGCGGGCGACCACGCTCTCGACAAGGGCGATGATCGGCGAGCCGAAGGCGATGAGGTCGTCGAGCCGCTGGCGCACCAAAACGCTGAGCGAGGCACCGAAGAAGCTTTCGGCGGCATAGTTGACGAAGACGATGGCGCGGTCCTCGGCGCAGACGATGATCGGCTGCGGCAGGGCCTGCAACACGGCCATGGTGGCGACGGGCTCGGCGGCGGCGCTCATGCGGCGAGCACCAGCGCATCGGCGAAAACGCCGGGAATGGCAGCGAGAACTTCGCCGGGGTCCTGGCTTTCGACCAGCAGGCGGCGGCGCGGCTTTTCCAGCGGGGTCGGAAGGGCGTCGGCGTACCAGCCCAGATGCTTGCGCGCCACGCGCAGGCCGATATCGATGCCGTAAGTTACAAGCATCGCCTCGTAATGCTCGGCGACCAGATCGGCCAGCGCGGCGCCGCCCGGGGCGGAGCGCACGGGGCGGCCGGCGAGCGCATCGCCGATCTGCCCGACGATCCACGGCTTTCCCTGCGCCCCGCGCCCGACCATCACGGCGGCGGCGCCGGAGCGGGACAGCGCGGTGCGGGCGGCTTCGATATCGGTGATGTCGCCATTGACGACCACGGGGACAGCCACCGCCTCTACCACTTCGCGCACCGCATCCCAGCGGGCGGACCCCTTGTAGAATTGCTGGCGGGTGCGGCCATGAACGGTGATCATGGACACGCCGGCGGCGACGGCGCGGACGGCGATGTCGGGGGCATTGAGGCTGTCATCGTCCCAGCCGAGCCGCATCTTCACCGTGACCGGGCGGCCGCCGGCGGCGCCGAGCACCGCCTCGACGATGCGCAGCGCCTGCTCGGGCTCGCGCATCAGCGCGGAGCCGGCGAGCCCGTTGGTGACGCGCTTGGCGGGGCAGCCGAAATTGATGTCGAGAATGTCGGCGCCGGCCTCGACCGCCAGCCTTGCGCCCGCCTCCATCCAGCGCGGCTCGCAGCCGGCGAGCTGGACCATGTGCGGCAATTCGCCCGAGCGCTCGAGCTTGCGGACCATCATCTCCTGGCCGGTCGCGAGCCCGGCCGAGGCGATCATCTCGCTGACCACCATGCCGGCGCCGAAGCGCGCGGCGATGCGCCGGAGCGGACCGTCGGTGATGCCGGCCATCGGCGCCAGCAGGGCATTGCAGCCGAGCCGATGGGCGCCGATGCGCAAGGCAGAGGCAGGTGCCCCGTCCAACTTTGCCCCCGAATTACTCAGCTGCACCATAGTGCCTGAACGATAGTCATTTGTCGCGTGAAGGCAACCGGTTTGAGCCCCTTTTCGGGGTGCGCTTGCGGGTAGCGGGCATGCAGGCTATGCAACCCGGGACATCGACCAGCACGGCCCTTCCCATATGCCCGACATCGTCATCGCCGCGATCGTGGTTGCGGCCGGCAAGGGCGAGCGGGCGGCGAGCGGCACGGACGGGTTGCCCAAGCAATACCGGCCCATCGCCGGCAAGCCCATGCTGACCCGCTCGATCGAGGCCCTGCTGGCCTCTCCGGCCATCGACCTCGTGGTGCCGGTGATACATCGCGATCATGACGATCTGTTCGCCGCGCTCGGGCTGGACGATCCGCGCATCACCCCGCCGATCGCCGGCGGCGCTACGCGGCAGTCCTCGGTGCTGGCCGGGCTGACGGCACTGGCGCCGGCGCAGCCGGATTATGTGCTGATCCACGACGCGGCGCGCCCCTTCGTCGATACCGCGACCATCGACAGCGTGATCGCGGCGCTGGAAGAGAGCGACGGCGCCCTGCCCGTGATCGCGGTGACCGACACCATCAAGCGCTCGCATGACGGGCGCTCGGTCGCCTGCACCGAACCGCGCGAAGAGCTGTTCGCGGCCCAGACGCCGCAGGGTTTCCGCTTCGCGCCGCTGCTGGCCGCACACCAGCGCGCCGCCCGCGAGCCCGAAGCCTTCACCGACGATTGCTCGATCGCCGAATGGGCCGGGCTGGACGTGGCGATGACCCGGGGCAGCCCGGCCAATTTCAAGGTGACGCATGCCGAGGATTTCTTGCGCGCGGAGCGCGTGTTGAGCGGGATGGGCGGGTTCGAGACCCGCACCGGGCTCGGCTATGACGTGCATGTCTTCGCCGAAGGCGACGCGGTGTGGCTGTGCGGGGTGAAAATCCCGTTTCCGCGCAAGCTCGAAGGCCATTCCGACGCCGATGTCGGCCTGCACGCCCTGGCCGACGCCATCTATGGCGCCTTGGGCGAAGGCGATATCGGCTTTCATTTCCCACCCTCCGACATGCGCTGGAAAGGCGCCGCCTCGCATATCTTCGTCGAGCATGCGGCGGCGCTGGTGACCGAACGCGGCGGGCGCATCGTCAATCTCGACGTGACAATCGTCGCGGAGGCGCCCAAGATCACACCGCACGTTCCGGCGATGCGGGAGGCAATCGCCGCGGCGTGCTCAACGACGGCCGATCGGGTCGCCGTCAAGGCGACGACCAATGAACGGATCGGCTTCGTCGGGCGCGAGGAGGGAATCGTAGCCATGGCGACCGCATCCATCGAACTGCCGCGCATGGTGTAGCCATGGGGGCGGGCAAGAACGCGGGCAAGAACGTCGACATCGTGGCTTTGACCCCGGAAGCCAAACAGGTCATCCAGCGCCTCGCCGAGCGCGGCGCCAGCATCGCGACGGCGGAAAGCTGCACCGGCGGTCTGGTCGCCGCGGCGCTGACCGATGTCGCGGGTTCGTCGGAAGTGTTCTTCGGCGGCTTCGTGACCTATTCCAACATCGCCAAGAGCCGGATGATCCAGGTGCCGGCGCGGCTGATCCACGATTATGGCGCGGTGTCGAACCAGGTGGCCCGCGCGATGGCCGACGGAGCCCGCAACACCGCGCGCACCAGCTTCGCCGTGGCCTCCACCGGAATAGCCGGCCCGGGCGGCGGCTCCGAGAAAAAGCCCGTCGGGCTGGTCTATGTCGCGGTGTCCTCCGAGCTGGCGACCATCGTGATCGAGCACCGCTTCGGCGATATCGGCCGTGATGCCGTGCGCAGGGCGACGGTGGCCGCGGCTCTGAACCTCGTTTTGCAGGTGCTGGATTCGGAGCCGGAGGAGTAGGTCCGCGAAACGCTCTACCCGTAGCGCCGGTCCGCCTCGTCGGCGAAGGCGCGCATGATCTCTTCCTGCTTGGCGGCGAAGGCGGGTTCGGCGACGGCGGCGATGAAGGGGTTGGAGATCTTGAAGTCGATCTCGAAGCGCACGCGGGTCCCCTGCCCCTCGGGCTCGAAGCGCCATTCGCTGTCGAGATAGGCGAAGGGCCCGTCGACGGCGCGGGCGCGGATGATGCGCTGTTCGGGGTCCGCGGTCACCCGGCTGGTATAGCCCTGCGTGACCGGCCCGAAGCTGATGGTCATGCGCGCCAGAACGCTTTCCGGATGCGAGGGGTCCGGGCGCAGCACCATTTCCGAACAGTTGGGGATGAAGCGCGGATAGGATTGGAGATCGGCCACGAGCCGGTACATCAGCTCGGGCAGATGCGGCATGTGCTGTTCGAAGAAGCGCTTCATTGCTGTCCGGACTTGGCCCGGCGGGCGGCGCGCAGCGCGGCGAAATCCTCGCCGGCATGGTGCGAGGATCGGGTGAGCGGCGAGGACGACACCAACAGGAAACCCTTGGCGCGGGCGATCGACGCATAGGAGGCGAACTGGTCCGGCGTGACGTATTCCATCACCGGATGGTGCTTGCGCGTGGGAGCGAGGTACTGGCCGATGGTCATGAAGTCGACCTCGGCCGAGCGCAGATCGTCCATGAGCTGCAACACCTCGTTCCGCTCCTCGCCGAGCCCGACCATGATGCCGGACTTGGTGAACATCTGCGGATCGAGCTCCTTGACCCGCTGCAACAGCCGGATGGAGTGGAAATAGCGCGCGCCCGGGCGGACCGTGAGATATTTCGACGGCACGGTCTCGAGATTGTGGTTGAACACGTCGGGACGCGCGGCGACCACGATCTCCAGGGCGCCGGGCTTGCGAAGGAAGTCGGGCGTCAGGATCTCGATGGTGGTCGTGGGATTGGCCGCGCGGATGGCGGCGATCACATCGGCGAAGTGCTGCGCGCCGCCATCGGCGAGGTCGTCGCGGTCAACCGAGGTGATGACCACATGCTCGAGCCCGAGGGTTTTGACGGCGCGGGCGACGTTCTCCGGCTCGTTCGGGTCGAGCGGACCCGGCAGGCCGGTGCGCACGTTGCAGAAGGCGCAGGCACGGGTGCAGATCTCGCCCATGATCATCATGGTCGCGTGCTTCTTGGACCAGCATTCGCCGATATTCGGGCAGCCGGCTTCCTCGCATACCGTGACGAGATTGTTGTCGCGCACGATCTTGCGCGTCTCGTTATAGACGGGCGAGCCGGGCGCCCTCACGCGGATCCAGTCCGGCTTGCGCAGGATGGCGGCGTCGGGGCGACCGGCCTTTTCGGGGTGCCGCGGGCGGGCGGCGGTATCGATGAGCGTAACCAATTTCGGTCCTTACGGGCGCTTGCCCTATATCGAGCCTTGGCGGGCCGGCTTCAAGCCGGTGCGCATCGGCGGTTCACCTGGTCACAGAGGCAATGTCGACCCACTCCCCGCCCTTGCTGGCCGAGGCGATATTGGCCATGACGAGCGCGAGGGAGTTGACGTTGTCCTTGCCCGAGGAGAAGCGGGCCGGAATGGCACCCGTCTCGATCACCCGGGCGATGGTGTTCAGCGTGCCCTGGCGGTCGGCATGCTCGAGCGGGTCGAGCTTGAGCTTTTCCGCCTTGCCTTCGAAGGGGCGCAACTCGACCACGTCGGGGCCGGCCTTGCCCATGAAATGGTCGCGGCTGGTCCACCAGATCTCGCCCTGCGAGCAGTCCATGGTCCATTCGCCGGCCCAGGGCGTCGCCTTGCCGGTCGCGACCCACGAGGCGCGGTAGGAGACCACGGTGCCGCTTTCGAACTCGATCAGCGCCGCGCCAGTGGGGTGGTGCGAGAACGGGCTGCCCTCGGGGTTCCAGGTGCGGCAGGCGACGCGCACCGGCTCGTCCTTGAGCACCATGCGCATCAGGTCGAAATGGTGGATCGACATGTCGGCCAGGAGCGGATCGGGCATATCCCAGTAGCGATAGCCCTGAGTGGGCGCGTGGCGGCGGAAATCGAGCGAGACCTGGTTGATCGGCCCGAAGCGCTCGGCGGCCATCATCTCGGCGACGGCGATGGGCGCGGGCTGGTGGCGGTAGTTCTGCGACACCATCAGCACGCGGCTATGCGCCTCGGCGATCTCGACCAGTTCCTTGGCCTGCTTCATGGTCGAGGCGAAGGGCTTTTCGACGATGACGTTGAGCCCGAGCTCGAGCGCCTGCCTGACCACCGGATAATGCGCCTCGGTGCGCAGCGTAGCGATCACCAGATCGGCATCGTTCGCCTTGACCGCCGCTTCGAGACTGTCGAAGCACAGCTTGGGATCGACCCCGAGCTCGGCCTGCACCCGCGCGGTGGCCTCGGCGCTGGAATCCGCATAGCCGACCATCTCGATGGCCTCGACCTTGGGGATGACGTCCTTGCTCCAGGAAAATCCCCAATGTCCCAGACCGACCTGGATTGCCTTGATCATGGTAGCTCCTTGCGTTTGCCGGCGGCCGCGCGGCCTACATGTTCAGCACGCGTCCATAGGCGTCGAGCACGCTTTCCTTCATCGTCTCGCTCAGGGTCGGATGCGGAAAGATGGTGTGGATCAGCTCTTCCTCGGTGGTCTCGAGGTTCATGGCCACCACGAACCCCTGGATCAGCTCGGTGACCTCGGCCCCGATCATGTGCGCGCCGAGCAGTTCCCCGGTCTTGGCGTCGAAAATGGTCTTCACCAGCCCGTCCGGCTCGCCCAGCGCGATAGCCTTGCCGTTGCCGATGAAGGGGAAGCGGCCGATTTTGATCTCGCGGCCGAGTTCCTTGGCCTTGGCCTCGGTCAGCCCCACGCTCGCCACCTGCGGCTCGCAATAGGTGCAGCCGGGGACCTTGGTCTTGTCGAGCCCGTGCACCTTCAGCCCGGCGATCTTTTCGACCGTGACCACGGCCTCGTGCTCGGCCTTGTGGGCCAGCATGGGCGGGCCGGCGACGTCGCCGATGGCCCAGATGCCGTCGACATTGGTCTTGCCATAGGCGTCGATGACGATGGCGCCGCGTTCGGTCTTGACCCCGAGCTTTTCCAGCCCCAGCCCCTCGATATTGCACTGCACGCCGACCGCCGAGATCAGCTTTTCGCCGGAAATCTTCTCGGTCTGGCCCGCCTTCAGCTCGACATGGGCGACAA
>JAEWHZ010000250.1 GCA_023387585.1 Pseudomonadota bacterium | reverse complement strand
CACCGCGATGCCGCGGACGCGTGATCGGCGGCATTTTGTGCTTGGAAAGTCGAGCCGAACCATATAGTTTGACCATGCTGTCGAGGGCGTATCATGGGCGCCGCGGAGATAGCCACCCGTTCATCATCAGCTGTATTCGCAGCGCGTGCCGGCACCGAGCCGGTTTGCTCATGATGGGTCGGAACAGTGGCGGTGCCGCCGGACAGCCAGGTCTTCATGAAGCCTGACTGCTTGCCGCAACGCGGGAGAGGATTCCGCCCGGCAATGGCCAGACACGACCCGAAGGTCGGTCCGCCAGCTTGGGGCATCGGGCAGATCCGATGCGCGAACGAAGATCCAGGGCGTTTCCGGCAGAAGTGGCGTTTCCACTTTTGCGGTTCGGAAACGAGACCGAACAAGGACTTGGAGCTCTTTCAGCGAAAAAGAGAAGCTGAAAGGCTCTGGTGACGAAGATTTACTTCGAGTTCCAAAGCGACCAGATGAGACCCAATCAGCAGAACAAGAACCGCTCGCGCAACCGCAATGGGGGTCGCAAGCATGTCAATCCACTTTCGCGAAACTATGAGAGCAACGGTCCGGACGTGAAGGTCCGCGGCAATGCCGCTCATATCGCCGAAAAATACACGCAGCTGGCGCGCGACGCCCAGTCCTCCGGCGATTCGGTGATGGCGGAGAACTATCTCCAGCACGCCGAGCATTATTACCGGATCGTCATGGCGGCGCAGCCGCAGCCCCTGCGCCCCGATGGCGGGCAGGACGCCGAGGACGACTACGATCCCGATGACGACATCGGCAACCGCTTCGCCTCGCGCAGTCCCGAGCGGGCGCAGCACCAGCAGCAGAGCGAGCCGGACAGCCAGCCGCAGCCGGCTTCCGCCCGGCAGCCCGAGACAGCCGAAGGCGAAACGGCAACCGCCGAAGCCGGCGAGACCGAAGACGGCCAGCCCGCCGAGGCATCGGGCGAGGAGGCGCCGCGCAAGCGCCGCCAGCGCCGCCGCCGCCCGGCGCAGTTCGAGAACGATCCGGCCAATGCGCCGCAGCCCGAAGTCGGCGACCTGCCGGCCTTCATCACCGCGGGCGGCGCCGCCGAATAAGGGGCTTTCCGCTCCGATCGGAAAAATTACACAGGCCGGGCAACTGCCCGGCCTTTTTGTTTTCGTTCCGCTTCCTACATCTGTGCGAGACCGGCGACGCGCTGACCGGCAGGCGTCGCCAGATCCAAGACATTCCGCCGTTCCGGCGTGCCTAAAGCATCGGACCGAAAAGTGCGAAGCAGTTTTCGGGCACATCCGATGCAGACAAGACAGGGCGCCGGGCGGGCTCGAAAGGGAGTTTGGCATGAATATCGAGAAATACACCGAGCGCGCGCGTGGCTTCATCCAGAGCGCGCAGACCTTCGCCCTCGGCCGCGACCACCAGCAATTTGCCCCCATCCATCTGCTCAAGGTGCTGCTCGACGATTCCGAAGGCATGGCCTCGGGGCTGATCGAACGCGCAGGCGGCGATCCCAGGCTGGCGCGCGCCGAGACCGAGGCGGCGCTCAAGCGCATTCCGTCCGTGTCCGGCTCGGGCGCGAGCCAGCTCTATCTGGCGCGCGAATCCGCGCGCGTGTTCGAGACCGCGGAAAGTGCGGCGCAGAAGGCGGGCGATTCCTTCGTCACCGTCGAGCGCCTGCTGCTCGCCCTCGCCGTCGAGAAGGACAGCGATGCCGGCAAGGTGCTGGCCGCCGCCGGGGTGACGCCGCAGGGGCTGAACCAGGCGATCGAATCCATCCGCAAGGGCCGTACCGCCGATTCGGCGTCGGCCGAGAACGCCTATGACGCGCTGAAGAAATATGCCCGCGACCTCACCGAGGACGTGCGCGCCGGCAAGCTCGATCCCGTCATCGGGCGCGACGAGGAAATCCGGCGCACCATCCAGGTGCTGTCGCGCCGCACCAAGAACAACCCGGTGCTGATCGGCGAGCCCGGCGTCGGCAAGACGGCGATCGCCGAGGGCCTCGCCATCCGCATCGTCAATGGCGACGTGCCCGAATCGCTCAAGAACAAGTCGCTGCTCGCCCTCGACATGGGCGCCTTGATCGCCGGCGCGAAATATCGCGGCGAGTTCGAGGAGCGGCTGAAATCCGTGCTCGGCGAGGTCACCGCGGCCGAAGGGCAGATCATCCTGTTCATCGACGAGATGCACACGCTCGTGGGCGCCGGCAAGGCGGATGGGGCCATGGACGCCTCGAACCTGCTCAAGCCCGCCCTCGCGCGCGGCGAGCTGCATTGCGTGGGCGCGACGACGCTCGACGAATACCGCAAGCACGTCGAAAAGGACGCCGCTTTGGCGCGGCGCTTCCAGCCCGTCTTCGTCGATGAGCCCACGGTCGAGGACACGATCTCGATCCTCAGGGGCCTCAAGGAGAAGTACGAGCTGCATCACGGCATCCGCATCTCGGACTCCGCGCTCGTCAGCGCCGCGACCCTGTCGAACCGCTACATCACCGACCGCTTCCTGCCCGACAAGGCCATCGATTTGATGGACGAGGCGGCGGCGCGGCTGCGCATGGCGGTCGATTCCAAGCCCGAGGCGCTGGACGAGCTCGACCGGCGCATCATGCAGCTCAAGATCGAGCGTGAGGCGCTGAAGAAGGAAACCGACGACGCCTCGCGCCAGCGGCTCGACCGGCTCGAATCCGATCTCGCCGCTCTCGAGGAGCAGGCTCAGGCCCTGTCGGCCAAATGGCTGGCCGAAAAGGAACGCCTGCAGGGTTCGACCAAGCTCAAGGAAGAGCTCGATTCGGCGCGCGGCCAGCTCGAGATCGCGCAGCGCCAGGGCGATCTGGCCCGGGCGGGCGAACTCGCCTATGGCGTCATCCCCGAGCTCGAAAAACGCCTCA
>JAEWHZ010000222.1 GCA_023387585.1 Pseudomonadota bacterium | reverse complement strand
CGCTGATCACCGAATGAGCCTCGAGACGCCGGGCGGGGTGCCGCCCGACCTCGTGCGCAAGCCCGCCCCGCCGCGCAGGCGACGGGGCGAATGGCGCCAGGCGCTGGTGCCGACGCTGATCAGCCTGGTCAGCGTCTTTGTGGTGTTCGGCGGGCTCGTGGCGCTGGTGACCAACTCGCCGCAATGGCCGCGCGTGCAACTGCAATTCTTCAGCCTGGACAATATGGTGGCCGCGTTTCCGCGCGTTTTGCAGGGGTTCGGCGTCAGTGTCGGTATCTGGCTGACCGCGCTGACCTGCATCGCCGTCTGGGCGCTTGTGCTGGCCGTGCTGCGTTCGCTGCGCTCGCCCTGGTTCACCCCGTTCCGGCTGATGGTCGTCGTCTATATCGACATCTTTCGCGGCATTCCGGCGCTGCTGCTGGTGCTGCTGTTCGGCTTCGGCATTCCGGCGCTCAACCTGCCGGGCCTGCCCAATTCGGCGCTGTTCTGGGGCGCGGCGGCCATGGTGCTGAGCTATTCGGCCTATGTCGCCGAAATCTACCGCTCCGGCATCGACAGCGTGCATGAGGGCCAGTGGGCGGCGGCCAAGTCGCTCGGGCTGAGCGAATGGCAGACGCTGATTCATACAATCCTGCCCCAAGCGCTGCGCAACGTGCTGCCGGCGCTGATGAATATCGTCGTCGCCTTGCAAAAGGACGTGGCGCTGCTCTCGGTGCTGGGCATCCGCGACGCCGTGCGCGAGGCGCAGATCTACACCGCCACCACCTTCAACTATTCCTCGCTCGTTGTCGCCGCCGCGCTGTTCCTGGTCGCGACCATTCCCATGGCGCGGCTGGCCGATTGGGTGACGCGCAAGGACCGCGAACGCCGGCTGCTGCGCACCGCATGACACCCTGCATCTCGATCGAGAACCTGACCAAATATTACGGCGACACGCTGGTGCTCGACGCCGTCGACCTGTCGGTGGCGCGGCACGAGGTGGTCTGCCTGATCGGCGCCTCGGGCTCGGGCAAGTCGACGGTGCTGCGCTGCATCAACCGGCTGGTCGATTTCGATCACGGTACGATCAGACTGGACGGCATTCCGATCGACGATCCCTCGTTCGGCCGCGTGGGGCTGCACAAGCGGGTCGGGATCGTTTTTCAGTCGTTCAACCTGTTCCCGACCATGACGGTGCTCGACAACATCACGCTTGCACCCCGAAAAGTCGGGAAAAGACCGCGGGCGGAGGCCGAGGCGGCGGCCGTTGAATTGCTTGCGAAATTCGGCATGGAGCGGTTCGCTTCGAGCTATCCTGAACAGCTTTCCGGCGGTCAACAACAGCGCGTCGCCATCGTGCGTTCATTGGCAACCGAGCCGCAGGTGCTGCTGCTCGACGAGGTCACGGCGGCGCTCGATCCCGAACTGGTGGGCGAGGTGCTGGGCATCATCCGCGAGCTCAAGGCGCGCGGGCTGACCATGATCATCGTCACCCACGAGATGGGATTCGCCCGCGAGGTGGCGGATCGGGTGGCGTTTCTCGAGGGTGGGCGGATCCTCGAGGAGGACGTGCCGGAACGGCTGTTCTCGGCGCCGCAGCACCCGCGCACGCGGCAGTTCCTGCAGCGGATTATCGAAGCGGGGCGGCTGTAAACACCTGTCAGTTATCGAGAATTCGAGCGGCTTCCAGGGCGAAATAGGTCAGGACGCCATTGCAGCCGGCGCGCTTGAAGGCGAAAAGGCTTTCGAGGATGGCGGCCTCGCGCTGGAAGGCGCCGGCGTCGGCGGCCAGCGTGATCATCGCGTATTCGCCGGACACCTGATAGGCGTAGACGGGCACGTTGAAGCTGTCTTTCGCCCGGCGGATGATGTCGAGATAGGGCAGGCCGGGCTTGACCATGATCGAGTCCGCGCCTTCCTCCAGATCCTGCGCGATCTCGCGCAAAGCCTCGTCGGAGTTGGAAAAATCCATCTGATAGGTGCGCTTGTCGCCCTTGAGCCGGCTGCCCGAGCCCACCGCCTCGCGGAACGGGCCGTAAAAGCACGAGGCGTATTTGGCCGCGTAGCTCATGATCTGGCGGTCCTCGAAACCGCTCTGATCGAGGGCGGCGCGGATGGCGCCGACGCGGCCGTCCATCATGTCGGACGGGGCGATGATGTCCGCGCCGGCGCGAACCTGAACGAGAGATGAACGGATCATAACGTCCACCGTCTCGTCATTAAGGATCACGCCGTCGCGTACCAGCCCGTCCTGCCCGTTGGCGGAATATTCGTCGAGCGCCACATCGGCGATCAGCCCGATCTCGGGCACCGCCGACTTGATCTCGCTCAGCACCCGGCACATCAGATTATCGGGATTATAGGCCTCGGCCGCGTCCTCGGTCCGCAGATGGTCGGGCGTGTTGGGAAAAATCGCCAGCGCCGGGATGCCGGCATCGCGCGCCTCGCGGGCGGCGGCGATGCAGAGGTCGATGCTGAGCCGCTCGACGCCGGGCATGGTGCGGATCGGGGTGCGGGCATTGTGGCCCTCGATGACGAAAAGCGGCCAGATGAGATCGGCGGGGGTCAGCACCGTCTCGCGAACCATGGCGCGGCTCCACGCCGTCGCCCGGCTGCGGCGCAGGCGGCGGCCGGCCAGAAATTCCATATCGTGCCTGGGCCATTGTTGCGTCATGACGGTATCCTCTCGTTCATCAGCCATTATCGGTCGCCCCCGGCCTCGCGCAAGCGCAACCCATTGCCGCAGCGCGCTCCCATGCTCTAGATAGCGCTCATGGAGCTCACCGCCCCCTTCATCAGCCGTTATATCCGCGTCATCGCCATCATCAGCCTGCTGCTGGGCCTGAGCGATGCCGCGCGCCTGCTCGGCGTCGGGCTCGGTCCGCGCAGCCCGATCGAGATCATGGGCGTCACCGGCTTCACGCTGCTCGCCATCTTCAGCCTGACGCGCATCTTCGCGGCGGTGGGGCTGTGGATCCGGGCGAGCTGGGGCGTGGTGCTGCTGGTCGGGGCGACGGTGGCCGAGCTGGCGCTCTATCTGCTGGGCAGCCCCGACGTCCGGCTCAACCTCGTCGGCTTCGCCATCCGCTTCGTGCTGCTGATCGCCATCCTCGCGATCCTGGCGCTGGGGCTGCGCATCAGGCTCGCCCGCGCCGCCGATTGAGGGTCACGACTTGTAAGGGTTACAATTTTATGACCCGTCGTAACCCTTCGCTAAGCGAAAATCCCGAACTTTTTCAGTAAGATAGTTTTAAGTGTGCAGCTTAAGCCAACCTTATTCGGCACGGCTTAGTTTGGCCCCATAGACGCGAAAAATCGCGCAGACATTTGACAGCGAGGCAGACATGGCAATCAAGACGAATACGGCAAGGGTCGCGGAACCGGAGCAGCGCAGCCTGAAGCCGGCCTATCTCGAAGCGGTATCGCGGGTGGAACGCCTGCATCGCCGCCTGCTCGACCTGATCAAGGACGAGTTCGACCGCATGGGCTGGGACGACATCAACCCGGTCCAGGCGCTGCTGATGTTCAATATCGGCGATGCCGAGTTGACGGCCGGGGAGCTGCGCTCGCGCGGCTACTATCTGGGCTCCAACGTCTCGTACAACCTCAAGAAGCTGGTCGAGACCGGATACATCTTCCAGGAGCGCTCGCGCACCGACCGCCGCTCGGTCCGCATCCGGCTCACGCCCAAGGGCGAGGAGGTCGCGGAAGTGATCGACGAGCTCTACGATCGCCATCTCAAGTCGATCGACAAGGTCGGCGGGCTGGGCGACGAGGAATTCGAGGGGCTCAACAAGGCGCTGGCCCGTCTGGAGCGCTTCTGGGTGGACCAGATCCTCTACAAGCTCTGAGGAATTCCGGAGAATTCTACTCCGGCGGACGACTGAGGCAGTTTTCTGCGCTTCCGGTGCACCTACGCTCAAATACGCTGGGCTCCGGTTCTCGAAAACCACCCCATCCGCATCACCGGAGCGAATTCTCCCGCGGTTCCCAGCCAGCCTGCCTGTCGCCGTTGCATTCGCGTCACATCCGCCGGGAAGCGGAGGATGTGGCGCTTCGCGTTCTTAATTGTGCCCAAATGGCCGGCGATTGCGGTTTGCTAGTGCTTTGGCAACCATATCCGGTCAAATTCGGCTTCGAACCGGACGGGGTTCACGGCGCGCCGGCCGCGATTGCGGGTCGGCGGGGCCGGTGCTAGAGCCGATCCGGGCATGTGCGAACAGGGCTACGACTATGCGGATTACTCGGCGGAACCTGCTGCGGTCCCTGGCGCTGACGGGCGCCTCTGCCATGCTGTCTCCGGCCTTCGGCCAGGATGGCGGCTCGATCTTCGACATGTTCTCGCGCAATCGCGTGCTGCGCGAGGCCAATCCGGAAGGGGCATCGGCTGCTGCGCAGCAGATGATCCAGACCACCGAGCCGATCCTGTCTTACGACACGGCCAACAATCTCCAGATGGCGATCGCGCAATACGAGCCCTTCGTCGCCGCAGGCGGCTGGGAGCAGATCCCGCAGGGCGTCTACGGCCTCCGGCTGGGCAATGAGCGGCGCGAAACGGTGGCGCTCAAGCGCCGCCTGATGTCCTCGGCCGACATGCCCTATCGCGACCGGGTCGACGACATGGTCGACGGCGACACCGACGCCGCCATCCGCCTGTTCCAGGCGCGGCACGGCTTGCAGATCACCGGGCAGGTGGACGAGGCGACCTTCTATGCGCTGGCCGTTCCGGCCTCGGAGCGGCTGCAGCAGCTCCATCTGAACCTGCAGCGCGTCAACGCCATGGCCGCGCGCATCGACCCGCGCTATGTCGTGGTCAACATCCCGGCCGCCTCGATCGAGGCGGTGGAACAGGGCACGGTGGTGCAGCGCCACGTCGCCGTGGTCGGCCGCGCCGACCGCGCCACGCCGATCCTGCAATCGCGCATCCACCAGATCAACTTCAACCCCTACTGGCACGTGCCGACCTCGATCATCCGCAACGATCTCATCCGGCTGATGAACGAGGACCCCACCTATCTCACGCGCTACTCCATCCGCATCTTCGACGGCAGCGGCAACGAGATCCCCCCGACCTCGATCAACTGGCAGACCGAAGAGGCGGTGCGCTACCAGTTCCGCCAGGATCCGGGCGCCGAGAACTCGATGGGGCATGTGAAGATCAATTTCCACAACCCGCACAACGTCTATCTGCACGACACGCCGACCCGGGCGCTGTTCGCAGAGAATGCGCGCTTCCATTCGTCGGGCTGCGTGCGCGTCGAGGGCGTGAACCATCTGGTGTCGTGGCTGCTGCGCGACGATGGCTGGGATTTGAGCCAGGTCGAGGCCGCCTTCGCCTCGGGCGACCGGCGCGACCAGGGCATTTCGAGCCCGGTGCCGATCCACACCACCTATATCTCGGCCTGGGCCAACCGGCAGGGCACGGTGAGCTTCCGCGACGACGTCTACCAGTTCGACGCGCAGGGCAAGATCACGTTCGAATCGTGAAACAGGCCCGCGAATCCTGACGGAGGCCCGCTTGGGCGAGGTCCTGTTCGAATTCGTCCAGCTCGGCCAGCAGATGCGGGTCGCCGCCATCGACGCCGAGAGCGGCATCGAGGTGGTGATCCTCGCACCGCTTCAGGCGACCCGTACCCAGATGCAGCAGGTGGCGCACGCCAAGCTGCGCGCGAGGCTGGAGCGCGGGGCGGCGGAAACCCCGGCGCCGATGGGGCGGGGGAAGCTGGCTTAAGGGGGCGGCTGTGTCCGCAGCCACGATGTCGCCCCGGCCTCGAACCGGGTCCATCTCCAACGCCGATCAGAAACGGGTTGATGATACGGGCGCTTGGATGGAGCATGCGAAGCACGAGATCGATGCCGAACTGATCGCAGCGCTACTGCGCGCGCAGCACCCGGATTTGGCCGATCTGCCTCTCGCCTTGGGTGCGCTCGGCTGTGGCTGCATGCGGATCTGCATCCGGCCAATCTTCTGACCGAGGACGGTAATTTCTGCGGCGTCGTCGACTTTGAGGATATGTGTGCCGGCGACCCCGCCTGTGATCTTGGCGCCGCGTGGCTATTGCTGCCCGACGGCGCAATCGATCGCTTTCTTGGCGGCTATTCGCCAGCAATCGAGAAAGCGACCCTGCGTCGTGCCCGGGGCTGGGCGCTTTGCAAGGCACTCGTCTGCCTGATCGTTGGGGACGATGGTGCCCGTGGCCGGCCCGGTGGGGAAATGAGCTGGGCCGCGCCGGCGCGCGCTGCCCTGCAACGCCTTGCAACTCGAATATAGGCCGCGTGGCCGGGAGCTGGAACGCCGGCGCAATGCGACCGCCTTGCCTCTTTCCCCCGAGCCGGTTCTGGGCCATAAGGGGGCCGTTCGCGCGACTGGCGAGAAAAGATGGGGAACCATCGGGGAACGCGAACCTTGCAAGAGCCGCTCGCCTGGGCACCCAATCGCAACAGGGAGCCCCCATGTCTTCAGAACAGCTATTTTCAGCACCTTCCGCCCGGCCTTGGAATCGCGCTTCGCGCCGTGATAAGAGCCCCCTCATGCCCATCCGCTTCGTCGCCTGCGAGGTCACCGTCCAATGAGCGCCGCTGCCGCTTCCCCGCTTTTCCCGAATTTCTTCACCGCTCCGGTCGCCGAGACCGATCCCGAGCTGGCGCAGGCCATGGCCGATGAACTGCAGCGCCAGCAGGACGAGATCGAGCTCATCGCCTCGGAAAACATCGTCTCGCGCGCCGTGCTCGAGGCGCAGGGCTCGGTGCTGACCAATAAAT
>JAEWHZ010000134.1 GCA_023387585.1 Pseudomonadota bacterium | reverse complement strand
CGGGCCGCAGACCTGGCTGCGCGGCTCCTGGCAGGCGCGCCTGCCGGAGATGGAGGCGGAGATCCTCAATCTCGAGGCCTGCCGCGGCTTCCGGCTGCATGAAACCGTCAAGGAGACGCCCGAAGTGACCCGCGCCGTCGCCGCCTTGCGGGGACACAAGCCGGTCCGCTCGCGCAAGCTCGACATCGACGCGCCTGCCGCGCTGCAGCCCGGACAGGATTTCGTCGTGAAGGTGCCGGGTGCGTTCGAAGCCGCGCCGACCCTGCATTTCAGGCATATCAACCAGGCCGAGCGCTGGCAGAGCGTGCAGATGAGCGAGGACGGCAACGGCTACAAGGCCAGCATCCCGGCGGACTATGCCGACTCGCAATATCATCTGCAGTTCTTCGTCAGCGCGCGCGAGAACGGCGAGCAGATACTCTCGCCCGGTCTCGACGACGACCTGGCGAACGAGCCCTATTACACAGTGCTTCATGCGCGTTAGGATGATTTGTATTTCCGCCGATGCCGGCGGCGACGGGTCGAGGCCCGCCGCCCCGGCCCTGAACACGGGGAGGGGCTGAGATGTCGCGCTATATGCTGGTCCGGCTTTTCGACACGATCCCGACTTTGCTTCTGGTCCTGACGCTGGTGTTCATCGCCATGCGCATCCTGCCGGGCGATCCGGCGATTGCCATGCTCGGCGAGCTGGCGACGCCCGACCAACTGGCGAACTTCCGCCAGCGCCTGGGTCTCGACCTGCCGCTGTGGCAGCAATATCTGAACTTCCTGTGGAACGTGTTCACGCTCGATTTCGGCCGGTCGCTGATGACCAACACGCCGGTCCTGCAGATGATCGGCTACAATCTGCCCTTCACCATCGAGCTGACCATCGGGGCGGTGCTGATGGGCATCGTCGCCGGCGTGCCGCTCGGGGTCATGGCCGCGACCAACCGCAACAAGCTCCCCGATTCCGGGGTGCGCGGCTTCGCCCTGCTCGGCTATGCCGTGCCCGACTTCTATCTCGGGGCGCTGCTGCTGATCACCTTTTCGCTCAATCTGGGCTGGTTCCCGATCAGCGGCGGGGGCGGGGCGGATTTCGCGACCCGCATGTACCATCTCTTCCTGCCCGCGCTCACCCTCGCCTTCGTCAAATCGGCCTTCATCAGCCGGCTGACGCGGACTTCGCTGCTCGAGGTCTTCGGCAAGGACTATGTGCGCACCGCGCGGGCAAAGGGGGCGCGCGAAAGCCGGGTCATCTACCGGCACGGGCTGCGCAACGCCCTGCTGCCGATCAGCACCGGGCTGGGGCTGTCGACGCTGGCGACGCTTTCGGGCTCGGTCGCCATCGAGATGGTCTTCAACCGGCCGGGCGTGGGCAAGATGCTCATCAGCGCCATCGCCGAGCGCGACTATCCCGTCGTGCAGGGCGGGGTGATCGTCTTCGCCCTGTTCGTGGTGTTGATCAACCTTTTGATGGACCTGATCTACATCCTCATCGACCCCCGGATCAGGGTGAAATGACATGAGCGCCATCGACACGCCCCCTCCCTCCAGCGCGCCGGCCGACACTCGCCTGGTGAGCAACGTCAAGCGCGTGCTGTTCGGCAAGCGCGCGACCCTCGCCGCCGTCTGCGTCATCGTCGTCTTCATCCTGATCGCGGTGTTCGCGCCGCTGATCGCGCCCTACAACCCGGTCGCCCAGAGCCTCGTGCGCATCAACCAGCTGCCTTCCGCCGAGCATTGGCTGGGCACCGACCAGTTCGGCCGGGACGTGCTGTCGCGCATGATCTACGGCACGCGGAACTCGCTGCTGTTCGGCATCGTCTCGCCGGTGATCGCCGCCATCATCGGCACGACGCTCGGCGTGGTGGCCGGTTATTTCGGCGGCATCGTCGATCGCCTCATCTCGCGCGTCATCGATCTGCTGCTCGCCTTTCCCGAGCTTTTGCTGGCCATCATGATCGCGGCGGTGCTCGGCGGCGGGTTCTGGAACATCATCGTCGTGATCACCATCGCCTTCGTGCCCGGCTTCGCCCGCATCGCGCGCGCCTCGACGCTGGCGGTCAAGGAGGAGCCCTATGTCGAGGCGGCCATCGCCGTCGGCGTGCGCACCCCGGTGATCATTTTCCGGCACATCGTGCCCAACATCGCCGCGCCCATCGTGGTGCTGATGACGCTTTGGGTCGCGTCCGCCATCAGGCTCGAGGCGGCGCTGAGCTTTCTCGGCCTCGGCACCCAGGCGCCCAACCCGAGCTGGGGCAACATCATCCGCGACGGGCTGAACAATCTGTTCGGCTCGCCCTGGCCGATCGTGACCGCTGGGCTCGCGATCACCTGCGTGGTGCTCAGCTTCAACCTGTTCGGCGATGCGGTGCGCGACGTGCTCGACCCGGAGACGTCCGAATGAGCCAGCCATTCCCCCAGACCGCCGCCACGGATTCCACCACCGCCGAACGCGAAGCCGTCCGGCCCGGTGCGGCGCCCGTCCTGTCCGTGCGCGACCTCAAGACCGGCTTCCGAACCTCCCGGGGGCCGATCGAGATCGTCAAGGGCATCAGCTTCGACATCGGCCGCCAGGAGACGCTGGCCGTGGTCGGCGAATCCGGCTCGGGCAAATCGGTGACCGCGCTGTCGATCATGCGCCTGCTCGATCCGGAAACGAGCCGCATCGAGGGCTCGGTGCGCCTCGAGGGCCGCGAGCTGCTGACCTTGAGCCGCTCCGAGATGCGCCAGGTGCGCGGACGGCAGATGGGCATGATCTTCCAGGAGGCGATGACCAGCCTCAACCCGTTGCAGACGATCGGCAGCCAGATCGCCGAGGTGCTGAGCATCCACGGGTTGAAGTCGGGCCAGGCCGCATACAAGGAAGCCGAGCGCATGCTCGACAGGGTGCGCATCCCGGCCGCCGCCTCGCGCATCAAGGAATATCCCCACCAGATGTCGGGCGGCATGCGCCAGCGCGTGATGATCGCCATGGCGCTGGCCTGCAAGCCCAAGCTGCTGATCGCCGACGAACCGACCACGGCGCTCGACGTCACCATCCAGGCCCAGATCCTCCAGCTCATCAAGGAGCTGCAGCAGGAGGAGGGCATGGGCGTGTTGTTCATCACCCATGACATGGGCGTGGTCGCCGAGGTCGCCGACCGCACCGTGGTCATGCTCGAGGGCCGGGCGGTGGAGGCCGACACGACCGAAGCCGTGTTCGCCCATGCCGAGAACCCCTATACCCGCGCCCTCATCGCCGCCGTGCCGCGGCTGGGTGAGGGCAGCGAGAAGGGACCCCAGCATTTCCCGATGCTCGATCGCAAGACCGGCGAGATGGTCGTGCGGCGCGAGCGGCCCGACACGGTGAAGCGCGAGGGCGATCCGGTTCTCAAGGTCCGCGATCTCGTCCGGCGCTTCGACCTGGCGGGGCCGATCTTCCGTGGGCCCTCGGGGCGCGTGCATGCGGTCGAGAAGGTGAGCTTCGATCTGCGGGCCGGCGAGACGCTGTCGCTGGTCGGGGAATCGGGATGCGGCAAGTCGACGACCGGACGCACCCTGATGCGCCTGATCGAGCCGCAATCGGGCGAGGTCAGCATCGAGGGCACTGACGTGCTGGCGCTGGGCAAGGAAGAGCTGCGCGACATGCGCCGCAACATCCAGATGATCTTCCAGGACCCCTATGCCTCGCTCAATCCGCGCATCACCGTGGGCGAGGCGATCGCCGAGCCGTTCCTGACCCACAAGATGGGCACCCGGGCCGAGGCCCGCGTCAAGGCGATGGATCTGCTCGAGCGCGTCGGGCTGAGCCCCGACATGGCCGAGCGCTACCCTTCGCAATTCTCCGGCGGCCAGCGCCAGCGCATCTGCATCGCGAGGGCCCTGGCGCTCGAGCCGAGGATCATCGTCGCCGACGAATCCGTCTCGGCGCTCGACGTGTCGATCAAGGCCCAGGTCGTCAACCTGATGATGGATCTGCAGGAGCGGTTCGGCCTCGCCTATCTGTTCATCTCCCACGACATGGCGGTGGTGGAACGCATCAGCCATCAGGTGGCGGTGATGTATCTGGGCGAGATCGTCGAGCGCGGGCCGGTCAAGGCGGTGTTCGGCAATCCCCAGCACCCCTATACCAAGCGGCTGATGGCGGCGGTGCCGGTGCCCGACCCGGCCCGGCGCAAGCAGGTGCGCAACGTCGCCAATGACGAGATCAAGAGCCCGATCCGCCCCGTCGATTATGTTCCGCCCGAACGCGAGTATCGCGAGGTCTCCGAGGGCCACTTCGTCCAGGTCTGGGACGAGAGCTGGACGGTCTGAGCCGGCCGGATCCCTGCCGCTGGCGGAGCCGTTTCGGCGGCGGCTCCGCTTTACCCGCTGCTCCGGCAAGCCATTGTTCCGCATGCCGGAAAACCCATCGCCCGGCTGTGGCCAGCGCGACCTGCGCGGCGCTTAATCGAAAGGTGAGTGGTTCGCGAGGAGTGAGGTCATGACGCAATACGCCGAACGGGCAGGGCTCGAGGTCGCGACGGTTCTCGTCGATTTCGTCGAAACGCGCCTGCTGGCGGGGCTGCCCATCGGTGCGGATGCGTTCTGGTCGGGTTATGCCGCACTGCTTCGGGAACTGGCGCCGGAGAACCGGCGCCTGCTGCAGATCCGCGACGAGATGCAGGGCCGGATCGATGCCTGGCTGGAGGCGCGGCGCGGGCAGGACTGGGACAATGCCGCCTGGACCGGCTTCCTGCGCGAGATCGGCTATATCGAGCCCGAAGGCCCGGAATTCGAGGTGGAGACCGGCCCCGCCGATCCCGAGCTCGCACGGATCGCGGGCCCGCAGCTGGTGGTTCCGGTGATGAATGCGCGCTTCGCGCTGAACGCGGCCAATGCGCGGTGGGGCTCGCTCTACGATGCGCTCTACGGCACCGACGCGCTGGCCGGGACGCCCGAGGGCAGGGAATACGATCCCCGGCGCGGCGCCGAGGCCGTGGCGAAGGCGGCCGCCTTTCTCGACGAGGCCATTCCTCTCGCCGCCGGCTCGCACGCGGATGTGACCTCATGGCGGATCGACGATGGCCGGGCGCTGGCGACGACCGATGGCGGGGAGATCGGGCTTGCCGATCCCGAAGGCTTTGCCGGGCATGCGGAGGAGGGCGAAAAGCGTTCGCTGCTGTTCCGCAATAACGGATTGCATATCGAGCTGGTCTTCGACCCCGCCCACCCGGTCGGTGCGGCAAGTCCCTCCGGCCTGCGCGACGTGGTGCTGGAATCGGCGCTGACCGCGATCCAGGACTGCGAGGATTCGATCGCCGCCGTCGATGCCGCGGACAAGGTCGCGGTCTATACCAACTGGCTGGGACTGATGAAGGGCGATCTCGAGTCCTCGTTCGAAAAGGACGGGCGAAGGATGACCCGGCGCCTCGCGCCCGACCGCGAATTCGTCGCGCCCGACGGATCGCGCTTCACCCTGCCCGGCCGCGCCGTGCTGCTGGTGCGCAATGTCGGGCATCTGATGACCACCGACGCCGTGCTGCTCGACGGTGCGGAAACGCCCGAGGGCATTCTCGATGCGGTGATGACCGTCACCGCCGCCATGCATGACCTGCGCAAGCAGGCGGGGCCGCGCAATTCGCGCGCCGGCTCGGTCTATGTCGTCAAGCCCAAGCTGCACGGACCGGCCGAAGCCGCCTTCGCCAACCGCACCTATGGCGCGGTGGAAACCCTGCTCGGGCTCGAAAAGGGCACGGTCAAGCTCGGCCTGATGGACGAGGAGCGCCGCACCTCGGTCAATCTGCGCGAGAGCATCCGGGCGCTGAAAGAGCGCATCGTGTTCATCAATACCGGCTTCCTCGACCGGACGGGTGACGAGATCCACACGCTCATGCAGGCCGGCCCGGTGCTGCCCAAGGCCGAGATGAAGGATGCCGACTGGCTGGCGGCCTATGAGGACGGCAATGTCGATGCCGGCCTGGCGACGGGCCTCAGGGGCAGGGGGCAGATCGGCAAGGGCATGTGGGCCAAGCCCGATGCCATGGCCGAGATGCTGGCGGCGAAGATCGGCCATCCCGAAGCCGGCGCCAACACCGCCTGGGTCCCGTCCCCGACGGCGGCGACGCTGCATGCGATCCATTATCACCAGGTCGACGTGGCCGCGCGGCAGGCGGAGCTGGCCCGTCGCGAGCGGGCGAGCCTCGATCGGCTGATGACGCCGCCGCTGCTCGGCCAGCGCAACCTCTCCGAGGCGCAGATCGCGCGCGAGATCGACCTCAATTGCCAATCGATCCTGGGCTATGTCGTGCGCTGGGTGGAGCAGGGGATCGGCTGCTCCAAGGTGCCCGATATCGACGACGTGCCGCTGATGGAGGATCGGGCGACGCTGCGGATTTCGGCGCAGTTCCTGGCCAACTGGCTGCTGCACGGCATCATCGCGCCGGAACAGGTCGAGGACAGCCTGCGCCGCATGGCGGTGGCGGTGGATCGCCAGAACGCCGGCGATCCGGCCTATCGCCCGATGGCGCCGGCCTTCGACGGTCCCGCCTTCAGGGCGGCGCGCGATCTGGTCCTGAAGGGGGGCGAGCAGCCTTCCGGTTATACCGAGCCGCTGCTGCATGCCTGGCGGCGCATCGCCAAGGCGGCCTGAAAAGACGCCTATCGCCCCGTGACATAGGCCTGCAGCGCCGCACCGTAGCGGTCGCCATGGACCGGCATGCCGGCGAAGGCGGCGTCGATCGCGGCCATGTCGGCTTCGCCGAAGGCGAGGTCCAGCGCGCCCAGATTCTCCTCGAGCCGGCTAAGCCTGGTGGTGCCGGGGATCGGCACGATCCAGGGCTTGCGGCCGAGCAGCCAGGCGAGCGCGACCTGGGCCGGGGTGGCGCCTCTTTCACCCGCGATCCGGCGCACGGCGGCGACGACGGGTTCGTTGGCCTGCCGGTTCTCGGGCGAAAGATAAGGATTGGTCCGGCGGTGGTCGTCGGCGCCAAACTCGGTCTTTTCGGTGATGGTGCCGGTGAGAAAGCCGCGCCCCAGGGGGCTGAACGGCACGAAGCCGATGCCGAGCTCCTCGAGGACGGGCAGGATGTCGGTTTCGGGGCTGCGCCAGAACAGCGAATATTCGCTTTGCAGCGCCGTGACCGGGTGGACGTCATGCGCCTTGCGGATCGCCTGCTCGCCCGCCTCGGACAGGCCGAAATGGCGCACCTTGCCCTCGGCGACCAGCTCCTTCACCGTGCCCGCGACATCCTCCATCGGCACGTCGGGATCGACGCGATGCTGGTAGAACAGGTCGATCACCTCCGTCCTCAAGCGCTTGAGCGAGGCTTCGGCGACGGCGCGGATGCGCGCCGGGCTGCTGTCGAGCCCCTTTGCCGACCGGCCCTCGCGGAAGCCGAACTTGGTCGCGATCACCACGCTGTCGCGCATCGGGGCCAGCGCTTCGCCGACGATTTCCTCATTGGTGAAGGGGCCATAGGCCTCGGCCGTGTCGAAGAAGGTGACGCCGCGCTCATGGGCGCCGCGCAACAGGGCGAGGGCGTCCGATCTTTCCATGGCCTGGCCGCGGTGGAAGTTGATGCCCATGCAGCCGAAGCCGAGGGCCGAAACCTCGAGGCCGCTGCGGCCGAGTTCGCGGGTTTGCATGCGTGTCTCCTCATTGGTCCTCGCCCCGGAAGGATCGTATAGCCGCACGACCCGCATCGCAAACCGGCAGCCCGCTTTTTTAGCGCCGGGGCCTGTCGTTTACGGCGACCGGATGCAGCGAGACGGGGGCCAGGACGGCGCGGTCCTTGCCCGATTGCTTGGCCTCGTAGAGGGCGTGGTCGGCGGTCTCCATCATGGCAGCGATCGGCTCGGACTGGTGGCGGGTGTGGATGCCGATGCTGACGGTCACGCCGTAGGGCTCGGGCAGCCCGTCGATCCTTGCCTGCCGCAGCTGTCGGCGGATGGCATCGGCATGCCTGAGCAGGTCGCCGCGCCGCGCCTCGTGATAGAACAGCGCGAACTCCTCGCCGCCGGTGCGCGCCACGAAATCGGCGCCGCCATGCCGGGCCAGCACGCCGGCGACGGCGATGATCACCTGGTCGCCGACCTTGTGCCCGAAGCTGTCGTTGATGTGCTTGAACCCGTCTATGTCGATCGCCATCAGCGCGGGCTGCCAGACGCGCGGCGTCTCATAGGCCAGCGCGTCCTCGACATTGCGCTCGAAGCCGCGGCGGTTGAACAGGCCGGTGAGGTGGTCGCGATCGGCCTCGTTGCGCAATTCGTTGAACCATTGCAGCACCAGCGCCACGATGAAGGTCGAGGCCAGCATCATGGCGATCAGCGGCGTCAGCGCCTGCACGGTCGCCCAATAGACCGAATCGTTCATCGCCTCTTCGGGATTGAACGCGATCACGCCCAGATGGGTGGCCGTGGGGCGCAGCAGCGCCAGCGCGAACCCGATCACGGCAAACCCGACGAACAGCCAGTCGATCCGGTCCCTTGGCCGCGCGGCGACGAGATTCCACGCCGTGATCGCGCACAGCACCGCAAAGCCGGCATTCACCACATAGATGCGCGCCTGCACCGAGGGGCTGGCGAACAGGAACCAGCCGAACAGCACCGAAACCAGGCCGCACACGGACAGGAACCAGCCGATCGGCAGGGGCGCCTTCACCCGGATCAACCCGCTCAGGCAGGCGCTGACCACGGCGGACAGGAACAGAGCGTTGACGATGATGCGCAGCGCCGGCCCTTCGAAGGCCGCGAGGAAATCATTGATCGAGAAGGCGAGGCCATAGGCGATGAAGGTGCCCGCCAGCACGCCCAGATGCCGGTGCGACGGCCGCTTGCGCCACAGCACGAAAAAGGTCGCGGCAAGCGCGAAGGCGATCACCGGGTTCAGCAATGTGAAGAAGAACTTCGCCGACACCCTGAAACCCGTTGCGTGCATGCCTGAAAACCATGCGAACCTGGCGGGTCGACGGTGAACCGAGCGTTAATCGGGCGGGTCGGACTGTCGGAATCCTCGATAAAAGCTTAACATTGCGCTTATCGGCTCACGCTAGGAACTGGCTGCGCCTGCGTTCGATGACGATCTGGCGCAGCGCCACATTGGGCGGTGCCGACAGGGCGTAGAGCATGGCGTCGACGACGTCGCGATTGCTCAGCGGGTCCGACGGCGCGCCCGAGGCGTCCCATTCCGCATCGAGCGGCGAGATGTCTTCGATCAGTCCCGGATAGATCGACGTAACGCGGATATCGCTGTCCTCGAGCTCTTCTATGAGGCCTTGGACAAAACCGTCCTGCGCGGCCTTGGCGGCGCGGAAGGGGAGCGAGGAGCCGATGAAGCGCGCATATTGCAGACCCGACATGGACACGACGGTGTGGATGTCGGCCGTGGGCCGCGCCCTGAGCAGCGGCAGCAGGTGCCGGGTCAGGGCCAGCATGCCGCTCACCGTGGAATCCACCACGGCGGCGATGCGCTCGTCGCTCTGGGCGTCGAGCGTCCCGCCGGTCCATTGCGATCCGTTATGGACGAGGATGTCGAGGTCGCGATGATTTTTGACGATCGTGTCGGCCGCCTCGGCGATGGAGGCGAAATCGGTCAGGTCGCATCGGACGGCATCCGGCTTCAGACCCGCGCGGGCCTCGATCGCCTGCGCCACCTCGGCAAGCCGGTCCGGCGCGCGCCCGAGCAGGATGGGGATGGCGCCGCGATCGGCTGCGACGATGGCCAGCGCCCGGCCCAGCCCGCGTGCCGCGCCGGTGATTGCGATTTTTCTGTCCTTGAGCGTCACTAAAACCTCCCATGTGCAGGTTCTCGAAATTGACCGAGGATCGGGGCGAGGGGAAGGCTCCGAAAAGCCCGTTTCAGACTCCGATTGACTCTTGCGAGCGGCTGGCGTTCTATAGAACAAAGAGAGAACAATTGCCATGGATACGGCGCGTGAGCTTTACGCGTTGCGCCACAGGCTTGCCGCCCTCGCCCCGCTGGTCGAGGCCCCCACGGAGCTGTTCACGCTGGGGGCCGGGCCGGTGGACCGGGCGCTGGGCGGCGGGCTGGGGCGCGGCGCGCTGCACGAGATCTTTCCCTGCGCGGCCGGCGACGGTGCCGCCGCGACGGGATTCGCCATCGCGCTGGCCTGCCGCGCCGGCACGGGCACAAGCATGGACGCCGGCGGCGCGCGCCCGCTGGTCTGGGTGCGCGAGCGCCGGGCCAGCGAGAGGCTCGGCCATGTCTATGCGCAGGGGCTGGCCGAATTCGGGCTCGATCCCGAACGGGTGACGCTGGCCGTGGCGCCGGACACGCTGTCGGCCCTGCGCGCCGGGCACGAGGCGAGCCGCTGTGCCGCGCTCGGCGCCGTGATCCTCGAGATCCACGGCATGGCGCGCGAACTCGACCATACGGCGACGCGCCGGCTGTCGCTGGCCGCAGAGGAGAGCGGCGTGCCGGTATTTCTGCTGCGCATCGGCGCCGTGCCGCAAGCCAGCGCCGCGCGCAGCCGCTGGCTCATCGCCGCCCGGTCCAGCCAGCCGGCCGAAAGGCGGGGGCTGCTCGGGCGCCCGGCCTTTCGGGCCGAAATCGACAAGCACCGCACCGTGTCCCGGGGCACGGGCTTTTTTCTGGAGTGGGATCATGCGGGCGCGAGCTTTGCCGTCCCGGCGCTACCTGGCGCTGTGGTTTCCCCTGTTCACGACCGA
>JAEWHZ010000330.1 GCA_023387585.1 Pseudomonadota bacterium | reverse complement strand
GCAGCGCGTAGGGTTGGCCGCGGAAGATGGAGATGAGGGGGCGCGGATTGTCGCCGGCGAGCTCGATGGCGGCGAGGTCGTGGAAGCGCTCGGTCATGCCGGCATTGATGGGGTAATGCGCGGCGTTTTCGGTGGAGATCACCTGGCCGAAGGGCGCGAAAGCCTCGGCGGTGAGCGGGCGAATGGGCAGGGCGCGCGTCATTCGGTGATCGGGGTCTGCTGGTGGGCGAGCAGCAGCCAGCCTTGCGGGCCGCCGATATAGGTCGAGCTGCAATGCGCCCGATAGGGTTCTTCGTCGCCGCGGCGGGCTTCGGCGCGGTAGGCGAGGACGATGGCGGCTTCCGTCTCGGCGGTCCGGGGCTCGGTGATGTCGAGCCGGGTCCAGCGCGGGGCATGGCGCAGGCTGTCGATGATGGCGGCGCGGGACATGATGCCGATGCCGGCGAATATCATCAGCGCGCCGGGCGCGAGGAGTTTTTCATAGACCTCGACGCCGTCGAGCCAGAAGCGCTTTTCGAGCTGCCAGAGTTCGTCCATGAGGGCTCCTGAAAACCGTTTGCGGTCATTTTTATCCTGGACTTGATCCGACGGGGTCGAGGGCTCAGCGCCCCGAAAGCGTCAGGGGCATGTGGCGGTTGACGTCCTTGTAGAGCAGGTAGCGGAAGCGTTCGGGGCCGGCGTAGCACGATTGCGGGCAGAAGGCCCTGAGCCACATGAAATCGCCGGCCTCGACCTCGACCCAGTCGCGGTTGAGCCGGTAGACCGCCTTGCCTTCGAGCACGTAGAGCCCGTGCTCCATGACATGGGTTTCCTCGAAGGGGATGACGGCGCCGGGCTCGAGGGTGACGATGTTGACATGCATGTCATGGCGCAGATCGGCCGGGTCGACGAAGCGCGTCGTGCCCCAGCGCCGGTCGGTGCCTGGCATCCAGAGGATAGGTTTCTCGTTCTCGTCGGCGACGAAGCTTTCGGGGGCGTCGATGCCGTCGACGCGGGCGTAGCGCTTGCGCACCCAGTGGAAGCGGGCGGGGATGCTGCCGGAATTTTCGAGGCTCCAGGCGAGGCCGGGGGCGAGATAGGCGTAGCCGCCGGCGCTGAGCTGGTGGGTGTTGCCGTCGAAGGTCAGGGCGATTTCGCCTTCGACGACGAACAGCACGCCCTCGGCCCCGGGGTCGGGCTCGGGCGCCTCGCTGCCGCCGCCGGGCAGCACCTCCATGACATATTGGGCAAAGGTCTCGGCAAAGCCGCTGAGCGGGCGGGCGATCACCCAGGCGCGCGTTTCGCGCCAATGCGGCAGGTAGGAGGTGACGATGTCGGTCATCACGCCGCGCGGGATGACGGCATAGGCCTCGGTGAACACGGCGCGGCCGGTGTGGAGCTGCATCTGGGCGGGCAGGCCCGCGGCGGGCGAGGCGTAGCGGGAGCGCTCGGACATCGCGATCAGCTCCGGCGCAGATCGGCGGTGATGCGGCCGGCGGCGCGCGCCTCGTCCTCATGGCCGGGCTCGCGCCAGGTCTCGGCGAGGGCGGCTTCGTACCAGTCCTGCATGTCCGGCAGGGCGAGAAGGCGCGCGACATAGTCGGACGCGGGCGGGGAGAGTGTCAGCCCATAGGTTTGGACGCGGAAGGCGACCGGGCAGAAGAAGGCATCGACGCCGGTGAAGCTGTCGCCGGCGAGAAAAGGGCCGCCGAAGCGGGAGAGCCCGGTGGAAAACAGCGTGTCGAGCCGGGCGATGTCGGCGGCGAGGGCGGCGGGGAATTCATCGAGCGCGATGCGCAGGCCGCAATTCATGGTGCAGATGTTGCGCAGGGCCGCGAAGCCGCCATGCATCTCGGCGGCGGCCGAGCGGGCATAGGCGCGCGCCGCGCGGTCGGAGGGCCAGACGGCGGGGGTGGTTTCGGCGAGATATTCGACGATGGCGAGCGATTCCCAAACCGCCAGATCGCCATCGACCAGCGCCGGCACCTTGCCGCTGGGCGAGGCGTCGCGCAGCGCGCTGGAGCCGAGGGGATGCAGTTTTTCCTCGAAGCCGATGCCGAGCACGCGCATCAGCACCCAGGGCCGCAGCGACCAGGAGGAATAGTTCTTGTTGGCGATATGCAGGGTGAACATGGGCACCGGTCCGCGAAGTCCTTTCAAGACTACCGCTGCGGACCGATGCCCACAAGGGAGGCGGAAACGCTACACGGCGTAGCGCAGAACGGCGGCGAGCTCCTTGCCGCCGGGAATGTCCTCGCGGCGCACGGCGAGGACGTCGGCGCCCGACAGCAGGGCGCGGCCGGCGATCTCGTCGACGATGCCGTAATTCTTCGCGTCCGGCTCCTTCGAGAAGGTGATGGCGCCGGTTTCTTCGTCGATGAAGCCGTCGACGACATTGTCCATGTCGACGAGGAGCGTGGCGATGGCGCCGAAGGTGGCGGCGCGGGCGGCGTCGGACATGTCGGTGACGGCGCGGCCCGAGGAGGCGCGGTCCTCGAAGGTTTTCGCGAATTCGGCGATCTTTTCGGCGTAATGCGCATCGAGCAGCGGGCGCGCCGCCTCGGCCAGCTCGAGCTCGCTCATGGTGTCTATGGTGCCGGTGACCGTGCCGGAGAGCGGGGCGAGCGAGGAGACCTGGCGGAACAGCGAGGCCAGCGGCTCGGTGGCGGCGAGGATCAGCGGCACCTCTTTGCCGGCGAGCACCGGGGCGAGGGCGGCGGTGACGGCGCGCACATATTTCGCCAATTGCACCTTCTGGCCCTCGGAGCCGTGGATGCGGCGCGAATGCGAGCGGTCGTTGATGGTCGACTTGCCGACGGCGCTGGCGGCGTCCCTGGGCATGTCGGGCACGCGCACGAGGCGCGGCGCGGCGTCGGCTGCCATCTCGACGACACGCACGGCATTTTCCGACAGCGCCAGGACGATGGCGGTGTGCGGGAAGGTGACGGCGCGCAGCAGCGGCTTGAGATGGAACCGGTCCGACACCTCGACCATCTCGGTGAGCTGGTTGGCGAGGCGGAAGGTCTGGAT
>JAEWHZ010000103.1 GCA_023387585.1 Pseudomonadota bacterium | reverse complement strand
GAATTCGAAACAGCACAAGACGCCGACACATGCCTCTTTCCACGAGCGCCGACATGGCGCGTCTCGCCATCTTCACCGATTTCGACGGCACCCTGGTCGAGTTGGCGCAAACCCCGCAAGAGATTGCGGTTGCTGAAGATCTTGCCGGCCGCATCGAGCGCGCCATAGCCGATCTCGACAGCGCCTTCGCCGTCATCACCGGCCGTCCGATCGACGATATCGACCGTTTCCTCGCGCCCCTCACTCTGCCCGTCGCCGGCGCCCATGGCACGGAGCGGCGCCGCGCCGATGGCTCGCTCGAGCCAGCCGATCCGCAACTGACTGAAAAGATTGATCAAATTGAGGACGCGCTGCTGCCGCTGGTCGCTACGCACCCCGAATTGATCCTCGAGCGCAAGCCCGGCACCATCGCCCTGCACTACCGCCAGGCGCCGCAGCTCGAACCCGCCTGCCGCATAGCCATCGAGGAAGCCGTGGCGCAGATCGAGGGTTTCACCGTCACCGAGGGCAAGATGGTCTATGAGGCCCGGCCCGCCGGCATCGACAAGGGCGCCGCCCTGCGCGCTTTCATGAACGAGGAGCCCTTTGCCGGGCGCACGCCGATCTTCATCGGCGACGACGTGACCGACGAGGACGCCTTCCTTGCCGCGCAAGAGCTTGGCGGCATTGGCATAAAGCTGGGTGAAGGGGACACCGTGGCGCGCATGCGCATCGCCGATGTCACATCCGTCCACGCCCTGCTGTCCGGGCTCGGCGACATCGCGCAGGGACGCATCGAGCCACAGCAGACGCACTAGAAATACAAGCGCGGCCAGCCGCTTGCGGCCGGCCGCGCCGGACTACGGGGGTAGAATATGTCCAGACTCATCATCGTTTCCAACCGCACGCCGGGCAAGGGCCCGGCCGCGGGCGGGCTTGCCGTGGCGCTGCGCAAGGTGCTGTCCGAGCGCGACGGCTTCTGGTTCGGCTGGTCGGGCAAGCTGGTCGAAAACCCCGGCCGCGACGCCAGCTTCGAGGATATGGGCGGCATCCGCATCGGGCGCATCGACCTCACCCGCGAGGACCACCACGCCTATTATGCCGGCTTTTCCAACTCCATCCTGTGGCCCAGCTTCCACCTCCGGCTCGACCTCGTCAATTTCGAGGGCCACTGGTATGAAGGCTATCGCCACGTCAACGCCCAGTTCGCCAGGGCCTTGCTGCCGCATCTCAAACCCGACGACATCGTCTGGGTGCACGACTATCACCTCATCCCGCTCGGCGCCGAATTGCGGGCGCTCGGGGCGCGCAACCGGATGGGGTTCTACCTCCACATTCCCTTCCCCACCGCCGATGCGCTCTATGCCATCCCGCATCACCAGGACCTGATGCGGGATCTGTCGCGGTACGATCTGGTGGGGTTGCAGGCCGAGCGCGACGTCGCAGCCTTCCGCGATTTCGCCGATCACCAGTCGACCGCCGACCTGTCGGGCGCGCCGGCGAAAGCGATCGATTTCTCGCGCACCGAGGTCGCGGCACTGCCCATCGGCTCCGACCCCGAGGCCTTTTCGCGGCTCGCCGCCAGCCCCGCCGCCAGCAAGATGATCAACCGCATGTCGCGCTCGCTGAACGGGCAGGCGCTAATCCTCGGCGTCGACCGGCTCGACTATTCCAAGGGCCTACCGCAGCGCGTCGAGGCCTATGAGAAGCTGCTCGCCAACAATGCCGAGATGCGGCGGGGCGTCCATCTGTTGCAGGTCGCCCCGCCCTCGCGCGACACCATCAAGCAGTACCAGGAGGTTTCCGAGGCGCTGGATGCCATGGTCGGGCGCGTCATGGGCCATTTCGCCGAGCCGGACTGGCAGCCCCTGACCTATGTGAAGCGCACCTATGGGCAGGCGAGCCTTGCCGGCCTCTACCGGCTGGCGCGGGTCGGGCTCGTCACCCCGCTGCGCGACGGCATGAACCTGGTGGCGCACGAATTCATCGCCTCGCAGAAGCCGTCCGATCCGGGCGTTCTGGTGCTGTCGCGCTTCGCGGGCGCGGCCGAGATCTTTCCCGAGGCGCTGCAGGTCAACCCGTTCGACACCGACGAGACCGCCGAGGCGCTGCGCGTCGCCATGACCATGCCGCATGACGAGCGCGTGGCGCGCTGGGAGGCGCTGATGGCGGCGGCGCGGACTTATTCCGTCGACAACTGGGCCGAACGCTTCCTCTCCCGCCTTACCCCCACCGGCGGCAAGGCCGCCACCAGCCAGGTCCGCGACGTCATCTATCTCGACAGCGTCGCCTGATCGAAGGCCTGTAGCTCCGGCGGCCCCTAAAATGCTCGAAGCCCTCCACCTGTTACGGTGAAGGGCTCCAATCAATCGACCAGACGATGCGATCAGGCGGTGCGGCGCTGGCCGCCCTTGCCTTCGCCGCGCTTGCCCTGGGCGGCGATCTTCTGCCGGCGCGACCAGCGCTGCTTGTCCCCCGGCTTCTTGTCGCGCGCCGGCTTGCCGGGCGTTGCGGCATTGGGGCGGCGGTCACCCTTGGGCTTCTGCTCGCCAATCTTGTGCTCGCCGGCCTTGGCGGCGGGACGCGGCTGCGGCCGTGCCGGGCGGGCGGGACGCTCGGCGCGCTCGCCGGCGGGAGCCGCTACGACGCCGGTGGTGTTGACGGCCTTGAGATCGCCGCTCACCGGCAGGGTGCGGCGGATCAGCCGCTCGATCTGGCGAAGCTTCGGCTGCTCGGTGCCATCGCACAGGGTGATGGCGCTGCCCGAGGCGCCGTTGCGCCCGGTGCGCCCGATGCGGTGCACATAGTTCTCGGCATCGTCGGGCAATTCGTAGTTGATCACATGGGTGATGCCCGGCACGTCGATGCCGCGCGCGGCGATATCGGTCGCCACCAGCAGCCGGACGCTGCCCGAGGTAAAGCCCTTCAGCGCCGCCTGACGGGCGTTCTGGCTCTTGTTGCCGTGGATGGCGGCGGCCGCGTGCCCGTCGATGGTCAGGTTCTTCACCACCCGGTCGGCGCCATGCTTGGTGCGCGAGAAGATGATGACCTTTTCCAGCGCCGGGTCGGCGAGCAGCTCGTTGAGCACGCCGCGCTTGGCCTTGGAGCCAGACAGGATGACCCGCTGGTCGACCTTGGCCACGGTCGTGCCCTGCGGGGTCGCCTCGACGCGGATCGGATCGTTCAGCAGGCCCTTGGCCAGCTCGGCCACCGGGTCGGCCATGGTGGCCGAGAACATCAGCGTCTGGCGCTTGTGGCCGATCTCGCGCGCGATCGCCTTGACCGGGCCGATGAAGCCCATGTCGAGCATTCGGTCGGCCTCGTCGAGCACGAGGAATTTCGTCTCGTTCAGCCACACCTTCTTGTCGTCGACGAGATCCATCAGCCGGCCGGGGGTCGCGACCATCACGTCGACGCCCTTGGCGATCTTCTGGACCTGATGGTAGCGCGACACGCCGCCCAGCACGAGCACGGTGGACAGGCGCTTGCTGCCGGCATAGGCGCGCAGCGCCTCGTCGAGCTGCACCGCCAGTTCGCGCGTCGGCGCCAGCACCAGGGCGCGCGCCGACATCGGGCGCGGACGGCCCGGAATGTTCATCAGGGCGGTGATCAGCGGCAGGCCGAAGGCGGCCGTCTTGCCCGAGCCCGTCTGGGCGATGCCGAGCATGTCCCGGCCCTTGAGCAGGTGCGGGATGGCCTCGGCCTGGATGCGGGTGGGCTCGGTAAAGCCGGTTGCGGCGAGCGAGTCCACCAGGGTCTGGGGCAGGCCCAGATCAGCAAAGGATTTCAAGTCGTTCAACTTTCCATGGCCGCATCGCAACATGATGCGGCTTGCGCCCGTCGCTGTCGCGAGGCGCGTTCAAAAGGATGCAATAGCGATGGGGAACCATCGCGGCTGCGCGATCCGAAGCCGTTCCGGCCTCGGTGCCCGGCGGATTTGTCCGGGCCCACTTCGCCGCTCGCCGCTTGTGCGGATCGGGACCGATCCGTTCGATGAGAAGAGAAGCCGTCACGCGCACCGATAGAGCTCGGCACGCATGCTGAGCCTATGTGGCCCAGTTCGCCGCTTTCCACAACCCCCTCATAACGCAGGGCTGGCCCGCACAAGCGCTAGATCCCCGCATACCAGTCATAGCCGCGGTCTTCCCAATAACCGCCCTTGCCGCCCTCGATATCGGCGAAGCCGGAGACCAGCTCGATGGTGTGGACGTATTTGGCCATCTTATAGCCCAGCTGGCGCTCGATGCGCACGCGCAGCGGCGCGCCGTTGGCGACGGGCAGCGCTGCATCGTTGAGGCCGTAGGCGAGGATGGTTTGCGGGTGCCGCGCGTCGATCAGGTCGCAGCTTTCGTAATAGAACACGTCGCCGGCGGCGTTGCGCTCGATATTGTCGAAGCAGCGGAACACCGCGAACCGCGCCTCCGGCCGGACCCCGACCTGGTCGAGAATCCCGGCCAGCGGCGTGCCGGTCCATTTGGCGATGCAGCTCCAGCCCTCGACGCAATCGTGCCGTGTGATCTGGGTGCGCGAAGCCATGTTGCGCAATTCGTCGAGGGAAAAGCGCATCGGCCGCTCCACCAGCCCGCCCACCGTCAGCCGGTAATCGGCAAAGCCCCCGTCCCTGAGCGCGACATATTCCTGGGTCGTCGGGTCGACCGAGCCGTTCGGGCGCTGGCCCTGGCGCACCTCGCTCCCGGTGAATTCCGGCGCCAGCCAGTCGTCGCCGAGCAGCAGGCGCTGGGCACGATAGGTCAGCCCGTTGGCCTGTTCGAGAAACCCGCGCACCTCGTTGTCGCGGCGCCCGAGAAAGTCGAACTGGCTGCATCCGGCCAGCACCAGCGACGAAGCCGAGGCCGCCCCGAGCCCGAGCAGCCGCCTTCGGTTCAACAGGGT
>JAEWHZ010000035.1 GCA_023387585.1 Pseudomonadota bacterium | reverse complement strand
CCTTTCGCGGCATAAACGGCCCGCTCCCCGCAAGCGGGTCCCCTCCATTTATTCCACGGTGCCAAAGACTTCTCCTGCGCCTTGCTACCCGTGGCTCGCCGCCGGGCAAGGGTTCAGGAGCGGCGCTTCGCTGCTCTGAACCCCAAACCCGAGGAACAGAGACATGACCAACCTTTCCGACAGCAATCCCCGCATCTATGTCGCCTGCCTTGCCGCCTACAATAACGGCTATCTGCATGGGGCTTGGATCGATGCGGATCAGGACGCGGACGAAATCAGGGACGAGATTGCTGCCATCTGCGCGCGCTGGCGCAGCGCGTCGAGGTTGCAGACGACGAGGTTCGCATCATGGGATCGAAGTCGGAATTGCTGCGAACGCTGGTCGCCGCTTCTAGCGTAGAAACGGCGGCATTCGGCGTTCAGAGTTCTGTACTGAAATGGCGCACCCGACAGGATTCGAACCTGTGACCTCTGCCTTCGGAGGGCAGCGCTCTATCCAGCTGAGCTACGGGTGCCGCGGCCGCGAGGCGGCAGGGTGGCTGGAACCTATGCGAGAGTTGTGCGCCGCGCAACAGGGCTGGCGCGTTTCCGGTGGCGATGGACACCGCTTTGTGGTGGCACGTGCCGCATCGCTGCGTTCATCCGGCAGGAATTGCCCCTCGCCACGAGATTGCCCGAATTTCACCACACTGCTGTAGCCATTGCTGGCGGTTGCTGCTCGTGCGCATCATCGGCGGTTTGCCAGCCGCGATCCGCCTTGACTGCCGGTCGCAGCTCGTGCCCGTCCGCGCGTTGCAACAGCCCTTCGAAGAAATCTTGCATTCGAAAATCTTGGATGAACCGATGATCGCCCTATCTCGGCGATCCTGCCCGAACAAGACAGGACCGAGCCCTTGATGCAAACTCGGGTCGAGCGCATCGCGCTCCATGCCGCCGCCATAAAGGCCGTGTTGATCGCCTCTTCGGCAATGTTCCTGTCGGCCTGCTCGATGAGCGGCATCCAGTTCGCCGCGGCGCCGGCGCAGGCGCCGAGCCCGGATCAGGCGACCACGGCCATCGCCTCGCTCGCCCCCGTGTCTTCCGCCCGCCCCGGCGCGGTTCCGCCAGCCGCGACGGTGCCTGCGGCGCCCACCGGCATGCTCGGCTTCGCCGAATCCGGTCCCGGCGGGCTCGACGGCCTGATCGGGCATTATGCGCGCGCCTATAACGTGCCCGAGCGTCTCGTGCGCCGCGTCATCGTGCGCGAGAGCAATTACAATCCGGCCGCGCGCAACGGGCCCTATTGGGGCCTGATGCAGATCCGGCACGATACCGCCCGCGGCATGGGCTATTCCGGCTCCGCCGACGGGCTGCTCGATGCCGAGACCAATCTGCGCTATGCCGTGCGCTATCTCGCCGGCGCCTATGTCACCTCGCGCGGCAATGAGGACGAAGCCTTCCGCCTTTACGCCAGCGGCTACTATTACCACGCGCGCGACCGCGGCCTGCTGCACGCCTCGGGCCTGCGCTAAAAAAGCCACCCCGGTAAAACAAACCTACGCGACGGGGCGCTCCGACAGCACCTGCTCCAGCCCCTCGGCCAGCGCGCGCTCGTCAAAGGGCTTGCCGAGCAGAACGACGTCGCCGCCCAGCCCGCCAATGTCGTCCTCACCATAGCCGCTCGCCAGCAGCACCGGCAGCGCCGGCCGGTCGGCGCGCGCCGCCCGCACCAGCTCCAGCCCGGTCATGCCGGGCATCGAATGGTCGGTGATCAACACGTCCACCTGCCGCTGGCCGAGAATCTCCAGCGCCTGCCGCCCCGAATACGCCTCGATCGGCGTGTGGCCGAACGAGGCCAGCATGTCGGCGGTGCTCATGCAGATCAGCGCATCGTCGTCGACGACCAGTACGGTCAGATTCGCAGCGGACAAGATGGCCCCTCTCGGCGGATGGTCGGCGCTCCGACGGCGCGTTCCGACCATCCTCCTTCGCACACGAAAACGGCCCAATTGCGCCCGCTTCGCGCCCGGGTTTAACCCGGGCGGGATTTCGGTCTAAAGTCCGCCTCCAAACCCGGACCCGGACTCAGTTTTCATGCATCTCGTCCTCGTCGACGGCTCGGCCTACATCTTCCGCGCCTTCCATGCCCTGCCCCAGCTCAACCGCAAGTCGGACGGCCTGCCCGTCGGTTGCGTGCAGGGGTTCTGCAACATGCTGTTCAAGCTCACCGAGGACCTGAAGGGCGAGGACGCGCCGACCCACATGGCGGTGATCTTCGATCATTCCGAAAAGACGTTCCGCGACGAGATCTACGCCGACTACAAGGCCCACCGCCCACCCGCTCCGGAAGAGCTGGTGCCGCAATTCCCCCTCACCCGCGCCGCCACCCGCGCCTTTTCCATCGCCTGCATCGAGCAGCCGGGCTTCGAGGCCGACGACATCATCGCCACCTACACCACCCAGGCCCGCGTCAGGGGCGGCAAGGTCACCATCGTCTCCTCCGACAAGGATCTGATGCAGCTCGTCGAGCCCGACGGCGCGGTCAACATGCTCGACACCATCCCCCGCCCAGGCCAGCCGCCCCTGCGCTGGATCGGCATGGACGAGGTGTTCCAGAAATTCGGCGTCGGTCCCGACAAGGTCATCGAGGTCCAGGCCCTGTGCGGCGACAGCGTCGACAACGTGCCCGGCGTGCCCGGCATCGGCGTCAAGACCGCGGCCGAGCTCATCACCACCTATGGCGACCTCGAGACCCTGCTGGCCCGCGCCGAGGAGATCAGGCAGCCCGCCCGCCGCCGCAAGCTGATCGAGAACGCCGAGCTCGCCCGCATCTCCAAGCGCCTCGTCACGCTGATGCGCGACGTGCCGGTCGAACTGGAGCTCGACGCCCTCGCCCGCCAGCCCATGGCGCCCGCCGCGCTGTTCCCCTTCCTCAAGGCGATGGAATTCGTCACCATCACCAAGCGCCTCGCCGGGCTTCTCGATGCCGATGCGGACGCCTACGAGCCGGACCCAGCGCTCGCCGCCAAGCCGGTTTCCGCTGTCGGTTTCGACAACGCCGCCCGCGCCGAGGCCCGCGCCGCCCGCCAGGAGGCCAGCGGCCGCGCCGAGATCGCCCTGGTGCTGCACGCCGCCGCCATGGCCGACAAGATGCGCGCCATCCCCTTCGCGCATGAAAACTACGAAATCATCCGCGATGCCGCGCACTTACGCCGCATCGTTGAATCGGCCTATCAGCTCGGCCGCATCGCCACCGACACCGAGACCACCGGGCTCGACAACCAGACCGCCGACCTCGTCGGCATCGCCTTTTCCACCAGGCCCGGCTCCGCCGCCTATCTGCCACTCGGCCATGTCAGCGGCGAAGGCGACATGTTCGGCGCCGGCCGGCTCGAGGGCCAGATGGACACGCGCGAGGCGCTCGAAATCCTGCGCCCGATGTTCGCCGATCCGTCGATCCTCAAGATTTTCCACAACGCCAAATACGATTTCTGCCTGCTGGCCCGCTACGACGTGCCGGTCGCCGGCTATGACGACACCCTGCTGCTCAGCTATGCGCTCGACGGTCCGCAGTTCAACTCGCTCGGCGGCCTCGCCGAGCACTGGCTGGGCCATGCCGGCACGCCGATCCGCGAGCTGATCGGCTCGGGCAAGTCGCAAAAGACCTTTGCCGAGGTCGAGATCGAGCCGGCCGCCCGCTACGGCGCCGAGGATGCCGACATGACCCTGCGGCTGTGGCACATCCTCAAGGCACGCCTCCCCGCGGAGAGCATGACCGCCGTCTACGAGACGCTGGAACGCCCCCTCGCCCCGGTCCTCGCGCGCATGGAAGGGCGCGGCATCTCGGTCGATCGCCAGATCCTCGCCCGCCTCTCCGGCGATTTCGCCCAGCGCGCCGCCGCCTTCGAGGCGGAGGCACACGAGCTTGCGGGAGAAAAGTTCAACCTCGGCTCGCCCAAGCAGCTGGGCGAGATCCTGTTCGGCAAGATGGGGCTCGAAGGCGGCACCAGGACCAAGACCGGTGCCTGGGCCACCGGCGCCGACATTCTCGAAGACCTCGCCGCCAGGGGCATCCCGCTGGCGCGCACCATCGTCGACTGGCGCCAGCTCACCAAGCTGATGGGCACCTATACCGAGGCCCTGCCCGGCTATATCAACCAGCGCACGGGCCGTGTCCACACCACCTATTCGCAGCACTCCGTGCTCACCGGGCGCCTGTCCTCGAACGACCCGAATTTGCAGAACATCCCCGTGCGCACCGAGGACGGGCGGAAAATCCGCACCGCCTTCGTCGCCGCCCCCGGCAAGCTGCTGGTCTCGGCCGACTATTCGCAGATCGAACTGCGCGTCCTCGCCCACATCGCCGACATCCAGGCGCTCAAGGACGCCTTCGAGGAAGGCCTCGACATCCACGCCATGACCGCCTCGGAAATGTTCGGCGTGCCGGTAGAGGGTATGCCCGCCGAGGTGCGTCGCCGCGCCAAGGCCATCAATTTCGGCATCATCTACGGCATTTCCGGCTTCGGGCTGGCCAACCAGCTCGGCATCGAGCGCTCGGTGGCCACCGACTACATAAAGACCTATTTCGAGCGCTTCCCCGGCATCAAGGACTACATGGACGCCCAGCGCCGCCGCGTGAAGGAGGACGGGTTCGTCACCACCATCTTCGGGCGCCGCATCAACTTCCCCAACGCCAACTCGAAGAACCCTTCGGAACGCGCCTTCATCGAACGCGCCTCCATCAACGCCCCCATCCAGGGCTCGGCCGCCGATATCATCCGCCGCGCCATGATCCGCATGGAACCGGCGCTGAAAAAGGCCGGCATCGAGGCCGACATGCTTTTGCAGGTGCATGACGAACTGATCTTCGAGGTCCCCGAAGGCACCGAAAACGCCGCTATCCCCGTGATCCGCACCGTCATGGAAGGCGCCACCGAACCCGCCATGCGGCTAAGCGTGCCGATCCGCGTCGACGCCCATGCGGCGAAGAACTGGGAGGAGGCGCATTGACCGGCGGCGCCGGCTGATGCCACCCCTCTACATCATCACCGGCGCCATGGCCGCCGGCAAATCCACCGTCGCGCGGGCGCTCGTGCAGCGGTTCGAAAGATCCGCGCATGTCGGCGGCGATGCCTTCCTGCACATGATCGCCAACGGCCGCGCCACCATGGGGCCGGTGCTCGATGACGAGGCGCTCGGCCAGCTGCATCTGCGCCAGGACATCGCTATGGACGCGGTGCGCCGCTTCGTCGGCGCCGGCTTTGCGACGGTCTATCAGGACATATTGATCGGCGCCGATTTCCTGCGCGTCACCAATGCGCTGGCCGATCTCGCCCCGCGCATCGTCGTGCTCGCCCCCGATGCCGGAACCCTCGCCCGCCGCGACGCAGCGCGCGCCAAGACCGGCTATGGCGAGCATTTCCCGCCCGACATCCTTGCCACCGCCCTCGCCCGCGACACTCCGCGCATCGGCCTGTGGATCGACAGCTCCGCCCTCACCGTCGACGCCGTCATCGCGCGCATCCTGACCGAGTGGCCGTGATGGGGCACCATCCTTTCACACCCTCGATGTCACCCCGGCCTTGAGCCGGGGCCTATCTCCAACGCCATCGGCCACCGCGATAGCGCTTCAGCCACGCCCCTCTCGTGATAGGCCCCGGGCCTTCGCCCGCGGTGACACCCGGGGTGTTCGTGCCCAACACTGATCGCGGCTTGCCCGCGCCCCGCGCCCCGCGCTACCACTGGCGCCGTGACCAGCATCCGCACCATCGCAAAGCTCGCCGGCACCTCGGTGTCCTCGGTGTCGCGCGTGCTCAATCGCTCGGGCTATGTCTCGGAAACCGTGCGCGCCAAGGTCGAGGCCGCCATCGCCGCGCTCGACTACACGCCGAGCCAGGGCGCCCGCGTGCTGCGCGGGGCACCAAGCCGCATCGTCGGCGTGCTGTTGCCGGCGCTCGACGTGCCGTTTTTCGGCATGCTGGCCCAGGCCATCGAGCGCGGGCTGTTCGCCCATGGCTACCAGGCCGTCATCTGCTCCTCGGCCGAGAACGCCGAACATGAGGCGCGCTATGTCTCGACCCTTCTGGCCCAGCGCGTCGACGGCGTCATCGTCGCCAGCGCCCGCGCCGAACCGTCAGCGGCCTTCGCCCGGCTCGAATCCGCCGGCGTGCCGCTGGTCGCGGTCGATCGCGACCTGCCCGGCCTCGCCCAGGCCGTCGTCGCCGCCGATCATCGCGCCGGCGGCGAACTGATGGCGCGCCACCTTGTCGGCCTCGGCCATCGCGCCATCGCCATAATCGGCGCGCCGGCCCACAGCCTGCCGGTGCAATTGCGCCTCGAAGGCGTTCTAGCCGCGCTCGCTTATGCGGACATCGCCCCGCGCCTGATCCGCACCGGCGAGGACCACGCCTTCGCCGCGACGCAAGGCCTCGCCCGCGCCGCCCTCGCTTCCGCCCCGGACGTCACCGCGCTGATCGGGCTGTCCGACATCGCCGCCATCGGCGCGCTGCATGCCGCCCGCGAGGCCGGCCGCCGCGTGCCCGAGGACCTCTCGGTCATCGGCTTCGACGACACCCCCGAGGCCGCCTATATGCAGCCCGGCCTGACCACGGTGCGCCAGCCGGTAAACGAGGTCGGCCGGCTCGCGGCAACGCGCATGCTGGCACTGATCGCCGGAACGCCCTGCCCGCCGCGCGACCAGTTGCCGGTCGCCCTTGTCATGCGGGGCTCGAGCGCCGCCGCGCCGCGTCTTCGAGAAAGCGCGTGATCGCCGCCGACAGCGCGACACTGTCCGAAGGCGTCGAGAACGAGTTGAGCGCGGCGTCCACCACCGCGTCCGGCGCCCGGCCCCGCCGCAGCTCGGCCAGCGCCATGGCATAGTCGTCGGAGAATTCGGGATGCGGCTGCACGCTGATCGCCGCCCCGTTGTCGTAGATCAGCCCGGCATAGGGCGCGAAGTCCGAGCTCAGGAATACCTTCGCCCCCGGCGGCGGCACCAACACCTGGTCCTGGTGCGAACAGGCCACAGCGATTGTCCCGGGCAGTTCCGCGAACACGTCGTCCGCCACCCGATAGCTGTGCCGCCCCATGCCCCAGCCCTTGTCCGATTTCTCCACCACCCCGCCCAGCGCCCTGGCCATGGCCTGGTGCCCGAAGCAGATTCCCGCCATCGGCGCATCCGCCCGATAGGTCGCGCGGATGAAGCCGAACAGCGGCTCGAGCCAGGCATGATCCTCATAGACGCCCGCCGGCGAGCCGGTGATCAGCACCGCGTCGAGCCCTGCCGGATCGGGCAGGGGCTCCGATCTGTGCACCGCCACCGTCTCGAAGCCGTATTGCCCGTGCCGCGCCATCATGGCGGCGAACATGTCGGGATAGGTTCCGAAACCCGGCCGCAAGGCCTCCGGCACCTCGCCGGTCTCGATGATGGTCAGATTCATGAAAAAGCCCGTTCAGCCTTCACGCCGGCTCGAATCGCAGCGCCAGCCCGTTGATGCAGTATCGCAGGCCGGTCGGCTGCGGGCCATCCTCGAACACATGTCCCTGATGCCCGCCGCAGCGCGCGCAATGCACCTCGGTGCGGATCATCATGAACGCGGTGTCGGTCGAAGTGCCAATGGCGTCGGGCAGATGGTCCCAAAAACTCGGCCAGCCGGTGCGGCTGTCATATTTGGTTTCCGAGGCGAACAGCGCCAAATCGCACCCGGCGCAATGGAAAACCCCCGCCCGCGTCTCGTCGTCGAGCGGCGAGCTGAACGGCCGTTCCGTGCCATGCGCGCGCAAAATGTCGAAAGCCTCGGGCGACAGCCTTTCGCGCCATTCCGCCTCGGTGAAGCTGATCTCGAACCTTCCCTCGGCCGCCTCGCTCACCTGTCCGGGGCGAAAGGCCAGCCCGGCCCCGGCCAGCGCGGCGAGCGCACCGGCCCCGATCACGAAGCTGCGGCGTGAAACGGACATGGCACAACCTCCGGCGGACATATGCCCTTGCAAGAATATCGGCAGCCCCTAACCCTTCCGACACGCAATTTATCCCCATCCCGCCCCGTTCCGCACGTCAATCCTCGGTGAGCCGCCCACCGGGTCGCGCAAAGGCCACGCATCGAAGTTTTTTGCGCCAGCCGATTTCGCTTGCGGACAAAATCAACTAGACCCTACGCGCCCTTTCCCTGCCTCGAGAAGACGTCCGAAAATGTCCGAAACAGAATCCCTCGAAGACCTGTCCGAACGCTTCTCGCGCGATGCCGGCATTCTCGCCCACGCCCTGCCCTACATGCAGCGCTACGAGGGCAAGACCGTCGTGGTGAAATATGGCGGCCATGCCATGGGCGACGCGCGCCTCGGCCAGGCGTTTGCGCGCGACATCGCGCTGTTGAAGCAGTCCAAGGTCAACCCGATCGTCGTCCATGGCGGCGGCCCGCAGATCGCCGCTATGCTGAAGAATCTCGGCATCGAGTCGAAATTCGAGGGCGGCCTGCGCGTCACCGACCAGCGCACCATGGAAATCGTCGAGATGGTTCTGGCCGGCTCGATCAATAAAGAGATTGTCGCCCTCATCAACGCCGAGGGCGAATGGGCCATCGGCCTGTGCGGCAAGGACGGCAACATGGTCTTCGCCAAAAAGGCCGAGAAGAAGTTCAAGGACCCCGGTTCCAATATCGAGCGCGTGCTCGATCTGGGCTTCGTCGGCGAGCCTGTCGAGGTCGACCGCACGCTGATCGACCTTCTCGCGCGCTCCGAGATGATCCCGGTCATCGCCCCGGTCGCCCCCGGCCGCGACGGCAACACCTACAACATCAACGCCGACACCTTCGCCGGCGCCATCGCCGGCTCGCTCGGCGCCAAGCGTCTCCTGTTCCTCACCGACGTGCCGGGCGTGCTCGACCGCAACGGCAAGCTCATCCCCGAGCTTAGCGTCGCCGACGCCCGCGCGCTGATCGCCGACGGCACCATTTCCGGCGGCATGATCCCCAAGGTCGAAACCTGCCTCGAAGCGCTCGACAAGGGCGTCGAGGGCGTCGTCATCCTCAACGGCAAGATGGAGCATGTGGTGCTGGTCGAGCTGTTCACCGAGCACGGCGCCGGAACGCTCATCGTGCGCTGATACCTCGCTGACGCGTTCGTGCACTTGATCGGCCCGGCCGGCGCAGCCATCTTTGCCGCTCGATCCGCCGAACCCTGCAACGAGGTGACCCGATGCCGATCCGCACCCTTGGCCCCGCCGCTCTGATCGTTCTGGCCGCCTCCCTGCCGGTCCATGCCCAGGATGCGGCGCGCTTCGCCGAACGGTTCGAGGCGGTCTACGGCTCCATGGGCTCGCCGCTCGATCTCGGCGCCGCGACCACGCAGGACGATGGCGCCATCCTGTTCGAGAACGCCACCGCCACCGTCGAGGACATGCCCCCGCTCACCTTCTCCATCCGCTTCGACGGGGTCGAGGAGACCGCAGATGGCGGCTTCACCGCCGAAGGCTTCGAGATCGCGGGCTTCACCGCCGATCTCGGCACGCTCGCGCCCATGCAATCACTCGAGCTGTCGCTGGAAGGCATTACCGGCGAGAACATCGTCCTGCCCGCCGAGGGCGAAACCGTCGACGACACGCTGCGCCTCGCGCGGGTGATCGAGGCCGGAACGCTGTCCCTGCGCGTCGGCGGCGCCGAGATCTTCAGCATCGAGTCCATGCGTGGCGCCGTCACCAGCGGGCTCGACGCCGATCCGGTCGACACCATCGGCTTCGAATACGTCGTCGGGCCGATGCGGCTCGACCTCGTCGCGCTCGACAGCGAGGAGGCCAAGTCCGCCGCCAAGCGCATCGGCCGGCTGGCGCTCGAAGCGACGTTCACCATGGCCGGAAGCTGGCAGCTCGAAGACGGGCTGCTCAGCTTCGAAGAGGTCAGCATCGACGCGCCCGGCTTCGGCCGGCTCGACATGCCCTTTGCCATTCTCGGCTTCGACCGCCCTCTGGTCGCCGACATCTACACGGCCCAGGGCGCCTCGCTCGAAGCCAGCCAGCGCAACGACCGCGCGGCCCACACCCGCATCCAGACCGGCATCGGCGTCAAGATGCTCGAACTGCGCCTCGTCTCCGCCGGCCTGAATTTCATCGATGCCGGCTTCGTCGCGGCCATGACCCGCATCGAGGCGGCCAATAACGACATCGACGTCCATAAGGCCCGCGATCGCATGATCGAGCAGGCCCGCGCCCTGATCGCCGGCTTCAACCTCGGCGAATTCGGCGACACGCTCGCCGAGCGCATCGCCTCGTTCCTCGCCGAGCCCGACAGCCTTTCGATCGCCATCGAGCCGCGCGAGCCGGTGCGCCTCATCTCCATCGGCGGCGCCGCCATCCACCTGCCCGGCCTCGTCAACCTGCTGTCGCCGACCCTTCGCTGAAGCGTCAGATGAAGCATTAGATGAAGCGTCACGCATTCCGCGCTAACATGAGCCGATGAACGCCATCTTCGACATCCCCCGACGCACCCTGTCGCATGTCACCGACTGGGTCTTCGATCTCGACAACACGCTCTACCCGCGCGAATGCAATCTGTTCGCCCAGATCGACAGCCGCATCACCAGCTACGTCATGTCGGTGACCGGGCTCGATTTCGACAATGCGCGCCTGTTGCAGAAGACGCTATACCGCGACCACGGCACCACGCTGAACGGGCTGATGCGGCTCCACCGCATCGACCCCGATCATTACCTCAACGAGGTCCACGCCATCGACTACACCCCGGTGGCCGCCCATCCCGATCTGGTCGAGGCCATCGCCGCCCTGCCCGGGCGCAAGTTCATCCTCACCAATGGCGATGTCGGGCATGCCCGCCAGGTGCTGGGCCGGCTCGGCGGCGACCATCTGTTCGAGCACATCTTCGACATCCGGGCCATGACCTTCACGCCCAAGCCGCACCGCTCGGCCTATGACGCCTTCCTCGCCCATAACGGCATCGACGCTAGCCGCGCCGCCATGTTCGACGATCTCGAAAAGAACCTGCGCGTGCCGCACGAGGTCGGCATGGTCACCGTTCAGGTCGTGGCCGGCGAGGGGTTCGTCCACGAGCAGGTCGACGCCTGGGAGCTCGACCGCACCGAGGACGAGCACGTCCACCACGTCACCGCCGATTTGTGCACCTTCCTGCGCGCTCTGCCCTAGAAGCGTTTCCAGCAAAAGTGGTCTCCGGTTTTGCGGTTCGGAAACGCGAAAGATCAACGATATCCGGCGGCCTGCAGCTCAAACAGCTCGGCATAGACCCCGCCCCGCGCCACCAGCTCGTCATGGCTGCCCTGCTCGATGATGCGCCCCGCCTCCAGCACCAGGATGCGGTCGGCCACCCGCACGGTCGAGAAGCGGTGCGAGATCAGCAACGCCGTGCGGTTCTCCGCCAGCCCCGTGAAGCGCGCGAACACCTCCGCTTCCGCCCGCGCGTCCAGCGCCGCCGTCGGCTCGTCCAGGACGATCACCTGCGCCTTGCGCATATAGGCCCGGGCGATGGCGATCTTCTGCCATTCCCCGCCCGACAGCTCCCGCCCGCCGCCGAACATGCGCCCCAGCATCTGCTCGTAGCCGCCCGGCAGCCCCTCGATCACCGGTGCCGCCAAGGAGCGCTCCGCCGCCGATTTGATGCGCTCGAGATCGCGCAGATCCGCCACCGAGCCGAGCCCGATATTGTCCCGCGCCGAAAAGCCGAAGCGCACGAAATCCTGGAAGATCACGCCCATATGCGCGTGCAGATCCTCCTGGGCGATGTCGCGCAGGTCGATCCCGTCTATGGTGATCCGCCCCTCGGTCGGGTCGTAGAGCCGGGTCAGCAGCTTGACGATCGTCGTCTTGCCCGCCCCGTTCTCGCCCACCAGCGCCACCGTCTCCCCGGCCCCGATGGTGAAATCGAGCTCGCGGAACGCATAGCCCTCCGCCTCGGGATAGCGAAAGCTCACCTTCTCGAACCGTATCCCGCGCGTGATCGGCACCGGGAACGGTTTCGGGTTCTCCGGCTCGGCCAGCGTCGGCTTGATGTCGAAAAATGAGAACAGATCGTCGAGATAGAGCGAGGCCCCGGCGATCTGGGTGAACCCCACCATGATCTGGTGGAACAGCCCGTTGAGCCGCATGAAAGAGCCCGACAGGAAGGCCAGATCGCCGATGGTGAAATCGCCCGAAACCGTGCGCCACACGATATAGGCGTAGGCGCCGTAATAGCTCAGCGTCGAGATGGCCGCGAGTGCCCCGCCGAACACCGCCCGCTCGATCGCCAGCTTGCGGTTGTCGGCAAAAATCTGCCCGGCATAGTCGCGGAACCGCTCGACCAGATACGGCCCCAGCCCGAACAGCTTCACCTCCTTGGCCGTCTCCGGCCGCGCCCCGATCCAGCGCAGATATTCGAGCTGGCGCCTTTCCGGCGTCCGCCCCCGGCTGATGACATAACCCTTGAGGTTGAAATGCTGCTCGCCCCACACCGCCGGCAGCATGGAAACGAACAACAAGGCGATCAGCCACGGCGCATAGACGGCAAGGCCCACCGCCAGCGTCACCACGGTGATGATGTCCTGCACCTGCCCGAAAATCTGCGCCAGCACCATGTTGCGCCCGGCCGCCTGTCGCCGCGCCCGCTCCAGCTGGTCCTGATACTCTGCCGATTCGAACTGCATCAGATCGAGCCGCGCCGCATGCTGCAACAGCTCGACGCTGATGGTGTTCGAATGCATCTCGCTCAGCACCGTGTCGACCAAATTGACCGCGCGCGTCAGCAGGTCGTTGGCCAGCACCAGCACCAGCTCCAGCGCCACCAGCCCCGCGATGGCGTTGAGCGAACCCGCCTGCCACCACTCGAGCGGCCCGGCTCCCGGCGGTGCGATCCCCGTCAGCCGCACCACCTCGTCGATGATCAGCTTGCCCACATAGAGCATGGCGATCGGCTGCAACGCCTTGACGAGGCGCAGCACGATGCTGGCGATGGTCAGGAACCGGCTGGTGCGCCAGATATGCCTGAACAGGCTTCCGAGATGGCGCAGATTCGCCATGCGTTCGGAAAAGCTCATCTCGCTGGGGGATTTGGCGCCGGGGGTGAGATCATACATCGCAGTGAAAATAGGCGCGACGCGACGCGCCGTCAGCCCCCTTCGATGCGCAAAGCCGGTATCCGCCGTAAAAACAGCCGATTGCGCCCGGTTACCGCTGCCGGACGGCGTGATAAGGGTGGCGCGAGCGGCGCATTCTGTCCTACCTTGCCCGCCACCCCGCCCGGCCCTTCACACTAGCATCGAGACCCTGCCATGAACGCCGTCAGCGCCATCTT
>JAEWHZ010000322.1 GCA_023387585.1 Pseudomonadota bacterium | reverse complement strand
GCCATTGCTCAGCGCTCAGTTCGTACCGCTTCGGCTTCGACATAACACGGCTCCAGATCACAAAATCTGGAAACCCATGAATCACACATCAAGCCAAAACTGAATCCTGAATGTCGATTCAGCCTAGCCTGATGCTGCCTCGGTGATAGCCGAGCCCATGCAACAGGAGAGCACAATGCAGACACGCAAAAATTTCCTTCGCAAGCTTCTGCCGGCCGTCGGCGTGATCGGCGTCTTGGCGGCAGCAAGCGTTCCCGCCTTCGCCCAGCCGGTTCGCGGCCCGGAGGCGCTGGAGATCGGCCTCGTCCGGCTGTCCCATGCCATCGAGCTGACCGACGAGCAGCGCGCGCTATACGAGACCTTGCGCAGCGAGATGCTGGACGCCCAGCAGGCGCTGGTCGCCACCGGCGTTACCGCGCGACCCGAACGCCCTGCCCCCGGCACGACGGTCAATCCGGCCGAGCGGCTGAGCCAGCGCATCGCCGCCGACGCGGCACGGCTCGAGGCGTTGCAGGCCATCGAGCCCGCTTATGGCGCCTTCTTCGCTTCGCTGACCGAGGAGCAGCTCGCGACCCTGTCCGAGCGCCCCGACCGCCGGCCGGGCTTGCGCAATTCGCGTTGGCACCAGCAGCATGAGCGCTTCCAGCATCCCGGCGGCGAACTCGCCGCGCCGCGACCCAGCACGCCCGGCTGACGAGCGAAGCCGGAAATACCCCCACCTAACCTCCCCCTGATAGGGGGAGGGACGGTTCCGCGTGTGCCGGACCATCGGCGAAGACCCGATCTCTCGACTCCCTCCCCCTATCAGGGGGAGGTGAGGTGGGGGTCTCCCCATACCTCCATCATCCTGCTAGCCTTCTCCGGCATGAGAGAGCAGATCGCCTTTGCGCGCGGGCTGCGCCGCGATCCAACGGCGGCGGAGCGGACGTTCTGGACGGTGCTGGAGCCGTGGCACGCCAATGGCTGGCACTGGCGGCGGCAGACGCCGATCGGGCCCTATGTCGTGGATTTCGTGTGCAAGCGCATCAGGCTGGTCATCGAGATCGACGGCGACAGCCACTATACCGAGGCAGGCCAGCGCTACGATGCCGCGCGGACCGCCTATCTCGGCGAACGTGGCTATAGCGTGCTGCGGTTTTCCAATGAGGATGCGCTGACCTCGGATCTGCATGAGGTGCTGCGGGAGGTTCTGGGGGAGCCGGAAGGCCCGAGAGACCCGAGAGACCCCCACCTCACCTCCCCCTGATAGGGGGAGGGAGTCGAGAGATCGAGATTTTCTTCGATAGCTCAGCGAACACGGAACCGTCCCTCCCCCTTTTCAGGGGGAGGTTAGGTGGGGGTTACGGAGCTAGGTGGGGGTCCCCTCCAGCGTATCCAGCTCCATCTCCCGCAGCCGCTTCACCTCGTCGCGCAGCCGTGCCGCCTTCTCGAACTCCAGGTTCGTCGCCGCCTCGCGCATCTGGGCCTCAAGATCCTTGATGACGGCGGCGAGGTTGTCGCCGACGTGGAGGGCTTCCTTGCCGTCGCGGGTCTTGCCCACCGAGACGGTGACGCGGTCGCGTTCGTAGATGGAGTCGGCGATGTCGAGGATGTTGGAGCGCACCGATTGCGGGGTGATGCCGTGCTCGACGTTGAAGGCGAGCTGCTTGTCGCGTCGGCGGTTGGTTTCGGCCAGCGCGCGCTCCATCGAGCCGGTGATATTGTCGGCATAGAGGATGACGCGGCCGTCGACATTGCGCGCGGCGCGGCCGATGGTCTGGATGAGCGAGGTTTCGGAGCGCAGAAAACCTTCCTTGTCGGCATCGAGGATGGCGACCAGCCCGCATTCGGGGATGTCGAGGCCCTCGCGCAGCAGGTTGATGCCGACCAGCACGTCGAAGGCGCCGAGGCGCAGATCGCGGATGATCTCGATGCGCTCGATGGTGTCGATGTCCGAATGCATGTAGCGCACGCGAATGCCCTGCTCGTGCATGTATTCGGTCAGATCCTCGGCCATCTTCTTGGTCAGCACCGTGACCAGCGTGCGATAGCCGGCCTGGGCGGTGCGGCGGATCTCGTCGACCACGTCGTCGACCTGCGCCTTGGCCGGGCGCACCTCGACCGGCGGATCGGTGAGGCCGGTGGGGCGGATGACCTGCTCGGCGAACACGCCGCCGGTCTGCTCCATCTCCCATGAGCCGGGGGTGGCCGAGACGTAGACCGTCTGCGGGCGCATGGCGTTCCACTCCTCGAAGCGCAGCGGCCGGTTGTCCATGCAGCTGGGCAGGCGGAAGCCGTATTCGGCCAGCGTCGCCTTGCGCCGCAGGTCGCCGCGATACATGGCGCCGAGCTGGCCGATGGTGACGTGGGATTCGTCGATGAAGACCAGCGCGTCGTCGGGCAGGTATTCGAACAGGGTCGGCGGCGGCTCGCCCGGCTTGCGGCCGGAGAAATAGCGTGAATAGTTCTCGATGCCGGCACAGGAGCCGGTGGCTTCCATCATCTCGAGGTCGAACAGGGTGCGCTGCTCGAGGCGCTGGGCTTCGAGAAAACGCCCGGCGCCGTTGAGCTCCTGCAACCGCCCCTGGAGCTCCTTGCGGATTTCCTTGATCGCCTGCACCACGGTGGGGCGCGGGGTGACGTAGTGCGAATTGGCGTAGACGCGGATAAATTTTCGATCGCCCACGGTCTTGCCGGTGAGCGGGTCGAACTCGACGATCTTCTCGATCTCGTTGCCGAACAGCGTGATGCGCCAGGCGGCGGAATCATAGTGGGCCGGGAAAATCTCGATGGTGTCGCCACGCACGCGAAAGCTGCCGCGCACGAAGGCGGCTTCGTTGCGCTTGTATTGCAGGGCGACGAAATCGGCGAGCAATTGGCGCTGGTCGACCTTCTGGCCCTGATTGAGGTCGACGATCATGGCCGAATAACCTTCCACGGAGCCGATGCCGTAGATGCAGGAGACGGAGGCGACGATGATGACGTCGTCGCGCTCCATCAGCGCCCGCGTGGCCGAGTGGCGCATGCGGTCGATCTGCTCGTTGATGGTCGATTCCTTCTCGATATAGGTGTCCGTGCGCGGCACATAGGCCT
>JAEWHZ010000315.1 GCA_023387585.1 Pseudomonadota bacterium | reverse complement strand
GAATTCGGGCTGGGCAGCCAGCTGTTCGCTCAGCGTCTGGCGCAGATCGGCGTCGTCGTCGACAACAAGGATGCGGCGTTTGTTCATACCTGTCTCCGTGGGTGAGCGCATCGTGAGGATGCGCCGCAGCGCCCGGCATGCAATTCACGACAACGTCAATGTGCCCGAGCAACGATGGCGGACGCAGAAAGTTGCTCGCGATCAGGCGTTTGCGGGGGTTCTCGTTCCAAAAATTCCCGTCCCGATCCGCACATGCGTGGCGCCCATGGCGATGCCGACCTCGAAATCCGCGCTCATTCCCATGGAGAGATGGTCACAGCCGGCCGCGCGCGCAAGCCCGGCCATCTGCGCGAAATAGGGCCCGGGCGATTCGGCTTCGGGCGGAATGCACATCAGCCCGTCGATCCTCAGCCCGTGCACGGTACGGCAGCGGGTGACGAAATCGACGCATTCGGCGGGCGCGACGCCGGCCTTTTGCGGCTCGAGCCCGATATCGACCTGCACATAGCAGGGCAGAAACCGGCCGGCGCGCTGCATCTCGGCCGCCAGCACCCCGGCGAGCTTTTCGCGATCGAGGGTTTGGATCACGTCGAACAGCGCCACCGCCTCGCGCGCCTTGTTGGTCTGTAAAGGACCGATCAGATGTAGTTCTATGCCCTCATAGGACCCCCGCAATCCGGGCCATTTTGCCTTGGCCTCCTGCACGCGGTTCTCGCCGAACACGCGCTGGCCGGCCTCGAGGAACGGCGTCAGGCGCTCCGGCGGGACGGTCTTCGACACGGCGACCAGCGTCACCTCGCGCAGCGGCGGACCGAACCGGTTCCGCGCCCGGCTGATCTGCGCCTCGATGGCATCGAGCCGCTCGCGCGCCTGCAATACGGGATCGGCCATGACGAACCCTTTCGACGATGTTGACCGGGTGGGGAATTTCTGGTGAAGGTCCGCTAGCCAAAACCACCCGCAAACGCAAGCAATCACGGCACTTTGCCGAGACGGACGCCTTGCCCCAGCTATCGAGACGAACCAAGTGAGCGGCGAACGCTACAACCCCCGCGAGATGGAACCGCACTGGCAGACGGTGTGGGACGAGCGCCAGAGCTTCGCCGTCTCCAATGACGATCCGCGCCCGCGCTACTATGTGCTGGAGATGTTCCCCTATCCCTCGGGGCGCATCCATATGGGCCATGTGCGCAATTATGCCATGGGCGACGTCGTCGCGCGCTATCAGCGCGCGCGCGGCAAGAACGTGCTGCACCCCATGGGCTGGGACGCCTTCGGCCTGCCGGCCGAGAACGCCGCCATCGAGCGCAAGCAGGACCCCGGCATCTGGACGCACCAGAACATCGCCGCCATGAAGGCGCAGCTCAAGTCGATGGGCCTGTCGATCGACTGGACGCGCGAGATCGCCACCTGCGATCCCGAATACTACCAGCACCAGCAATCCATGTTCCTCGACATGCTGGAAGCCGGGCTAGTGACGCGCAAGCAGTCCAAGGTCAACTGGGACCCGGTCGACATGACCGTCCTGGCCAATGAACAGGTGATCGACGGGCGCGGCTGGCGCTCCGGCGCCGTGGTCGAGCAGCGCGAGCTGACCCAGTGGTTCTTCAAGATCTCCGATTATGCGGAGGACCTGCTGACGGCGCTGGACGGGCTGACCGAATGGCCCGACAAGGTGCGCACCATGCAGCGCAACTGGATCGGCAAATCCGAGGGGTTGCGGCTGCTGTTCGCGATCGAGCCCAATGTGGCGACCGCCGAGACCGCGGTGGAGGTGTTCACCACCAGGCCGGACACCGTGTTCGGCGCCTCCTTCATCGCCCTGTCGCCCGATCACAAGCTGACCGCCGAGCTGGCGGCCAAGGATCCGGCGCTGGCCGAGTTCGTCGCCGAATGCCACCGCCACGGCACGGCGACCGAAGCGATCGAGAAGGCCGAGAAGCGCGGCCACTTCACGGGGATTCACGTGAAGCATCCGGTGCGCGAGGGCGTGACGCTGCCGCTTTACGTCGCCAACTTCGTGCTGATGGATTACGGCACCGGCGCCATTTTCGGCTGCCCGGCGCATGACCAGCGCGACCTCGACTTCGCGCGCAAATACGATCTGCCGGTGATTCCCGTGGTGCTGCCCACAGGCGCCGACCCGCAGAGCTTCGCGGTCGGCGACGAGGCCTATGGCGAGGCCGGCACGCTGTTCAATTCCGGCTTCCTCGACGGGCTGTCGATCGAGGACGCCAAGAAGAAGATCGCCGCTCATTTCGCCGCTCGCACGGTCGATGGCCGCCCGCAGGGCGTGGTGGAGGTCAATTACCGCCTGCGCGACTGGGGCATTTCGCGCCAGCGCTTCTGGGGCTGCCCGATCCCGGTGATCCATTGCCAAAGCTGCGGCACGGTGCCGGTGCCGAAGGCCGATCTGCCGGTGCGCCTGCCGACCGATGCCAGCTTCGACAAGCCCGGCAATGCACTCGACCACCACCCGACGTGGAAGCATGTCGACTGCCCGCAATGCGGCGGCAAGGCGCAGCGTGAAACCGACACCATGGACACCTTCGTCGATTCGAGCTGGTACTTCGCCCGCTTCACCGCGCCCGACGCCGATACCCCGACCATTCCCGACCAGGCCGACGCCTGGCTGCCGGTCGACCAGTATATAGGCGGCGTCGAGCACGCGATCCTGCACCTGCTCTATTCGCGCTTCTTCACCCGCGCCATGCGCGCCACCGGCCATGTCGGGCTGGACGAGCCCTTCAAGGGCCTGTTCACGCAAGGGATGGTGACGCACGAGACCTATCGCAACGC
>JAEWHZ010000294.1 GCA_023387585.1 Pseudomonadota bacterium | reverse complement strand
TAGGACAGGCCGAGATCGCGTTGCAGCTCGATCAGCAGGTTCACGACCTGGGCCTGGATGGACACGTCGAGCGCGGAAACGGCTTCGTCGCAGATGATCAGCGAGGGTTTGAGCGCCAGGGCGCGGGCGATGCCGATCCGCTGGCGCTGGCCGCCGGAGAATTCGTGCGGATATTTGTCCATCGCCGAACGCGGCAATCCCACCCGGTCGAACAGGCCGGCGACGGTTTCCTCCAGCTCGGGGCCGCGCCGTCCGCCGTGAACGAGAAGCGGTTCGGCAACGATGTCGCCGGCCGTCAGGCGCGGGTTGAGCGAGGAGGAGGGATCCTGGAAAATGATCTGCATCTGACGGCGCAGGGGCCGCAACCGGCTCTCGCCGAGCTGTGCGATATCCTGTCCGTTGAGCATGATATTGCCTTGGGTGGGCTGGGTCAGCCGCAGGATCGTCTTGCCCGCCGTCGACTTGCCGCACCCGCTCTCCCCGACCAGCCCCAAGGTCTCGCCGTGCCCGATGGTCAGCGAAATGCCGTCGACGGCGAAGACGTTGCCGACCATCCTCATCATCAGCCCGGAGGTGATCGGGTAGTGCTTCTTGAGGTCGACGACTTCCAGCACCGGGGTGTCCCGAGACGGGCTTTCGTGCAGTCCGGTGGCGCTCACGAGAGCAGCTCCTTTGCGTAATGGCATGCGCTGGACCTGCGCTCGTCGAGGACGGGCTCGAGGGCGGGAACCAGCTTCCGGCAGAGATCGGTCGCCCTCGGACAGCGGGGGGCGAAGGCGCAGCCATCCGGAATGCGGGCGAGGTCCGGCGGCTGGCCGACGATCGGCAGCAAGGTGTCCGCCTTGCTTCCAAGGCGCGGAATCGCGGCCAGCAGGCCCTGTGTGTAAGGGTGCGCGGGCCGCGTCAGAAGCTCGTGTGCCGGGCCGGTCTCGACGACCTTACCGGCATACATGACGGCGATCCGGTCGGCGATCTCCGCGGCGACGCCGATCGAATGCGTGATGAGGATCAGCCCCAGCCCCTGCTCGCGCTGCAGCGTCTTCAACAGCTCGAGGATCTGGGCTTCGACCGTCACGTCCAGCGCCGTGGTCGGCTCGTCGGCTATGATGACCTCCGGACCCGCGGCGAGCGCCATCGCTATGCCGACGCGCTGGCGCATGCCGCCGGAGAACTGGTGGGGGAAGTCGTGAACGCGGCGCCCCGCATCCGGTATCCCGACCCGCTCGAGGCACTCGACGGCGCGGGCAAGAGCTTCGCGGCGCCCGAGGCCGTGATGGACCCGGAACATCTCGGCGATCTGCCAGCCGACCGAGAACACCGGGTTGAGCGTCGACAGCGGGTCCTGCGAGACGAGGCCGATACGCTTGCCGCACAGCGCGCGCAGCTCGCTCATCGGCAGGCGCAGCAAATCCTTGCCGGAATAGATCGCACGGCCGCCGACGACGAAGCCCGGGGGCGATTCGAGAATGCCCAGAATGGCTTCGCAGGTGATGCTTTTGCCGGACCCGCTCTCTCCCAGGATCACGAGGGTCTCGCCCCGCGCGACGTCGAAGGATACGCCGCCGGCCGCCTTCACCTCGCGGCCGCCCAGCCGGAAGACCACCTCGACGTTTTCGGCGCGAAGGAGCGTGCCGGCGGCGGGGGCGGTGGCGTTCCTACCGGCCGCCGAGCGCCGCACGGCACGGCCGTGGAGCTTGGATGCGTCGGAAAGCCGCCAGCGCAGGCGCGGGTCCATCGCCACGCGGAACCAGTTGGCCAGCAGGTTGGTCGCCATCGCCGTGAGCAGGATGGCGAAGCCGGGCCACAGCGCCAGCCACCAGGCGGTGCCCAGATAGTTCCGGCCGGCCGCGACCATCAGGCCCCAGGTCACGTTCGGTGGCTGGACGCCGATGCCGAGGAAGCTGAGCGCCGATTCCGCGAGCATGACATTGGCGCAGCCGAGCGCTGCGACCGTGAGCAGCGTAGGCAGGATGCTCGGCACGATGTGCACCGCCATGATGCGCAGATTGCTGGCGCCGACCGCCCGGGCGCTTTCGACGAACAGGCGCTCGCGCACCTCGAGAACCTCGGCGCGCGCCACGCGGATGTAGATCGGCATTCGCGTTATCGCCAGCACCAGCACCACGTTCGCCACGCTGGGCTCCAGGACATAGAGCACCACCACGGCGAGCAGCAGCGACGGGAAGCTCATGACGACGTCGGCGGCACGCAGGATCAAATTGCCGAGCCAGTTGCCGTAATATCCGGCGACGAGGCCGAGCGCCGATCCCGCGATCATCGAGCTGACCACCACCGAGAGCGTCAGCAGGAGCGTCGTCCGCGCCGCGATCAGGAGGCGGGGCAGGATGGGACGGCCCAGATTGTCGCCCCCGAGCAGATAGGCGATGCCGCCCTCGAGCTGGAACGGGGGCGCATTGCGCAGCCGCAGATTGACGCCGGTGACATCGAGAAACAGCGGCCCGATGATGGCGGCGAGGATCAGGGCCAGAAGGAAGACGGCCGACGCCATCGCCAGGGAATCGCCGCGCAGGAGCGTCAGGGCGCGATGACCGGGCCATCTGCGTGGCGGCGGCGCCGATGCGGTGATGTCGGTCATTGCAGTCGGATCCTCGGGTCCAGGAAGGCGTAGGCGATGTCGAGCAGGACGTTGAGCAGGAAGATCGCCGCCGCGGTCACCAGCACCGCGGCCTGG
>JAEWHZ010000307.1 GCA_023387585.1 Pseudomonadota bacterium | reverse complement strand
CCATGATGTCGATCTCGCCCTGCAGCGTCTTGAGCAGCAGCACTTCGGGATCGGCCACCATCTGGTAGACCACGCGGTCGAAATAGGGCAGCTGGGTGCCCTCGGTGTCGACCTTGAAATAATAGGGATTGCGGGTGGCGATGGCCAGTTCGGTCGACTCGCCCGGCGCCGAGTCGAACACCCAGGCGTTCAGCGTCGGCCGGCGCGAATTCTGGAAGAAGGTGTTGTCGTCCTGGAAGCCGACCTCACGCTGGAACAGGGCGATCCAGCTCTCCATGCCCTGCTCGCGCGCCAGCGCGTCGGCATCGGGATTGTAGCGGATGTGGAACTGCTCGAGATAGTGCTTGGGGCAGCGGGTGAGCTGGTCCTGCTGCGCCCAGGCGAGCTGTTGCAGGAAGAAGCCGTTCGGCGCGGCGAAGCTGACCTTGAAGGTGCGCTCGTCGATGACTTCGAGCTGGCCCGGCTCGTCATCGGCATACCAGAAGCCCTGGCGGGCGAGGCTGGTCTCTGGGTCGGTGAAATAGGCGTCGTACCAGAACTGGATGTCTTCCGTGGTGAACGGATGCCCGTCCGACCATTTGTGCCCTTCGCGCAGAACGAAGGTGTATTCGCTGCCGTCCTCGCTGATCTCGACGCTCTCGGCGACGTTCTCGATGACGCCCGTCCATTCCGGGTCGAACCGCACCAGCGGCTCATAGCCCTGATAGCGGACCAGCATCGACAGCGAGCCGCCGCCGACCAGGGCGTGGTTCCAGTCGCCGCCCTGCGGGCCGGGGCGCTCGAACGGGGTGATGACCAGCGGGTTCGTCGGCAGTCGCTCGGCGACCGGCGGCAGATTGCCGGCATCGATTTCGGCCTGCAAAAACGCCGATTCCGGCGTTTCCTGTGCACGCGCCCAGACGGGAAGCGCCAGCGTTCCGACCAAGGCGGAGCTGGCGGCGACAAAAGCCCTGCGGCTTATACGGACCATATTCCTCTCCCTTTTCGCTACCGACGTTATTGCCGTTGTTAGCAAAAGTGAGCTTACTTCCGTATTCTGTTAGGTAAAGCGTTATGTCCCACGCGGTCTTTCCGCATGGTGGAAAACCGCTCGTCGATGAAGCACGCCGCACGCTCGACGAGTCATCCCCGCGAAAGCGGGGACCTCTGTTTTTCAATGGTTTATCGCAAACGGGTCCCCGCTTCCGCGGGATGGGAGATCGAATCAGCCCCGCTTCACCGGCACGATGATCCGCCCATGCACCTGCCCGGCCAGAATGCGCCCGGCCGCCTGCGGCAGGGCTTCGAGGCCGATTTCCTCGACCAGCTCGCCATAACCGGCGATATCGAAGTTTTCGGCGAGACGCCGCCAGGCGGCGATGCGGGTTTGATAGGGCTGCATGACGCTGTCGATGCCGATCAGGCTGATGCCACGTAGGATGAAGGGCAGCACATTGGTCTCGAAGCCGATGCCGCCGGCATTGCCGATCGAAGCGACCGCCCCGCCATATCCGACCTGCCGCAGCAGCTTGCCCAGCACCCTGCCGCCGACCGTGTCGATGGCCGCCGCCCAGCGCGCCGATTCGAGCGGCTTGTCGGGCTGGGCGAGAAAATCCTCGCGCGTCAGGATCCCGGCCGCGCCCAGCGCCTTCAGCGCCTCGCCATGTCCGGGCCGCCCGGTCAGCGCCACCGGCCGATAGCCGAGTTTCGCCAGCAGCGAGATGGCGATCGAGCCGACCCCGCCGGACGCCCCGGTCACCAGAACTTCAGCCCCCGGTTGCAGCCCGGCGCCTTCCAGCCGGTCAATGGCCAGCATCGCCGTCAGCCCGGCCGTGCCGAGGATCATGGCGTCGCGCGTCGACAAACCCTGCGGCAGCGTCACCAGCCAGTCGGCCGCGACGCGGGCGCGCTCGGCATAGCCGCCCCAATGCGTCTCGCCCACCCGCCAGCCGGTCAGCACCACCCTATCGCCCGGCGCATAGCGCCCGTCATCGCTGTGGCGCACCGTGCCGGCGAAATCTATGCCGGCGACATGCGGATAGGCGCGCACCAGCCCGCCGCCTCCGGTCAGGCACAGTGCGTCCTTGTAGTTGAGCCCGGCATAATCAATATCGACCGTAACCGGTCCTTCCGGCAGGCGGTCGTCCTCCAGCGTCTCCACCTTCGAGACGATGGCGCCGTCCCCGGCCCGGTCGGTGACGAGCGCGCGAAAGCTCATAGAAATTCTCCTGTCGGGGCTTCAGGAACGCGGAAAGCGCCGCTCCAGCTCCGCCACCTGCTCTTTCGTCAGCGCCCGGGGCGACAGCGTGCGCGTCATCAGATGCAGCTTCGCCGTCTCCTCGAGCTCCTCCATCGCATATTGCGCATCGCGCAGGCTTTTCCCCGCAACGATGGGGCCGTGATTGGCCAGCAGCACCGCATGATGCCGGCCCGCCTCGACGGCGATAGCGTCGACCAGTTCGGTGCTGCCCGGCGGGAAATAGGGCAGCATGGGCAGCGTGCCGATGCGCATGGCGTAATAGGCCGTCAGCGGCGGCAGCGCGTTTTCGGGCCTGGTGTCCGGCAGCAGGGTGACGGCGACCGAATGCGTCGAATGCAGATGCACCACGGCATTGGCCTGCGGCCGGCAGTAAAAGCACCGGTGCAGCCCCGCCTCCTTGGTCGGCGCATCGCCCGACAGATGTTTTCCGTCGCAATCGAGATGCGACAGCGCCGCCGGGTCGAGCGCGCCGAGCGAAGCATTGGTCGGGGTCATCAGCAGCGTGCCGTCGGACAGCCGCACGCTGAGATTGCCGGTCGAGCCGGCGGTCAGCCCGCGCGCGAACAGCGATTCGCCGACGCGGCACAATTCGTCGCGCTGGCGGGTCGCTTCCGAGATCGCGCCAGTCATCGCAGCATCTGTCATCGCAGCATTCCCAGGGCCTTGGCGAAAAAGTCCTCGGCGCCGAAATTGCCCGATTTCAGCGCCAGCGCCAGCGTCCCGTGCCGGCTCTCGGCCAGCGTCCAGGGCACGCCGGGGTCGATCTCGGGGCCGATGCGCTGGGTGGACACGCCGAGCGCCGTGCTCACCGCGCCCGAGGTCTCGCCCCCGGCGACGACGAAGCGCGTCACCCCGCCTTCAGCCAAGAGCGTTGCCAGCTCGGCCATGAAATGCTCGATGCGCTCGCCGGCGCCGGACACGCCGAACTGCGCCTGATTGGCCGCCACCGCCTCGGGCGCAGCGCTGGCGAAGACCAGCGGCGCCCTCTCGCCCGCTTCGCGGCAGAATTTTGCCGCCTGCTCCGGCGTCTGCCGGCCCGCGACCACCTCGTCCAGCACCACCGCAAACGCCGGCGCCCCGGTTTCGCGATAGGCGGCGATCTGGCGCAAAGTCGCGGCCGAGCACGAGCCGGCCAGCACCGCCCCGCCGCCCGCCGGCCAGTCCAGCGCCTCCTGCCTGCGCGCCGCGTCGAGCCCGAAATTCTTCGCCAGCCCCATGGCCAGCGCCGACCCGCCGGTGATCAGCTTCATGTCCCTGACCGCATGGCCGAGCGCGATCAGGTCCTCGTCGGCGACGGCATCGACGATGGCGAGCCCGTCGAGCTCGCGCAGCGCCCCCGCGAGCCGATCCGCATCGCGCACCGCTTCGAGCGGGATCAGGCTGACCTCGCGCTCGCATTGGCGCTGCAGCACCCGCACCAGATTGGCGTCGCGCATCGGCGTCAGCGGATGGTCCTTCATCGGGCTGTCGGACAGCAGCAGGTCGCCGACGAACAGATGCCCGCGATAGACGGTGCGCCCGTTGCGCGGAAAGGCCGGGCAGGCGATGGTCGCGCGCGCCCCCACCAGTTCCATCAACGCCTCGGCCACCGGTCCGATATTGCCTTGATCGGTCGAATCGAAAGTCGAGCAGTATTTGAAGAACAGCTGCTTCGCCCCGCCCGCCAGCAGCGCCTTGGCGGCCGCCAGCGATTTCTCCACGGCCTGCGTCGTGGGAATGGTGCGCGATTTCAGCGCCACCACCACCGCATCGGCCTCGGGCAGCGCCCCCGAAGCCGGCACGTCGGCCACCTGCACCACCGAAAAACCGGCCCGCGACAGGATGAGCGCCAGATCGGTCGCCCCGGTGAGATCGTCGGCGACAGCGCCAAGATGCATTCAAAATCCTCCTCGCAACGACAGGTGATACTGCGTGGCGCCGGACCATATCGCCGCCCAACCGGTCAGACCAGTCCGGAGCGGAGTTTTATATCGGCTGGAAACCCCCGCTCCCGCCCGCTATGGCTTGGGCCGAACACCAGCGGAGGCGGAAAAACGATGACCTTGCGTCCCTTCAAGATCGAGATCTGCGTCGAGAACACCGACGGGCTCGTCGCCGCGCAGAATGCGGGCGCGGATCGGGCCGAGCTGTGCGCCTCGCTGCTCGAGGGCGGGCTGACGCCGAGCTGGGGCATGGTGCTTCAGGCCAGGGCGCTCGCCACCATTCCGTTCCACGTCATCGTGCGCCCGCGCGGCGGGGATTTCCTTTATTCCGACATCGAGTTCGCCGCCATGCTGGCCGATGTCGCGGCGCTGCGCGAGCTTGGGGTCGCCGGCGTCGTCGTCGGCTGCCTCACGCCGGAGGGCGCCATCGACGAGACGCGCATGACGGCGCTGGTCGAGGCGGCCGGCCCGCTCTCGGTCACCTGCCACCGCGCCTTCGACATGACGGCGGATCACCGCGCCGCCATCGATGCGCTGGTGCGCTGCGGCGTCGACCGCATCCTCACCAGCGGCCAGCGCGATACCGCCGAAGCCGGGCTCGACATCCTCGTCGACAGCATGCGCCACGCCGCCGGGCGCATCGGCATCATGGCCTGCGGCGGGCTCGATGCGACCAACATCGCCGCCATCCGTCGCGCCGCGCGCCCCGACGAGATGCATTTTTCCGCCCCGCGCACCGAGCCGAGCCGCATGGCCTACACCAACCCGCATGTCGGCATGGGCGGCACGGCGCTGGAGCGCGAATACACCAATACATTCACCGACGAAGCCACCGTGCGCGCCGTCATCGCCGCAGCCCGCGCCGCCTGACAATTCGCACTGGACAAGCCCCTTCCGGGCGGCAAGTCTTCCCTTGGGACAAATCTTCGCCCCGATACCACACGCCGCGCATCGCAGGAGTTCCCGCCCATGGCCACCACCGCCCCCACGCCCCAGCCCAGCCTCGGGCGCCTCGCCGGCAAGCGCGCCTATGTCTCGGCCGCCGCGCAGGGCATCGGCGCCGCCACCGCCCTGCGGCTCGCCGCCGAGGGCGCCGAGGTGCTGGCGACCGACATCGCCGCCGACACGCTGGCCGGGCTGAAGGCGGAGCGGCTGACGACGAAACCGGTCGATGCGCGCGACGTCGGGGCGGTGCAGCGGGCCATCGCCGAATTCGGCCCGCTCGACATCCTCGTCAACTGCGTCGGCTGGGTGCACCACGCCAGCGTGCTCGACACGAAATACGAGGACTGGCAGCGCTCCTTCGCCATCAATGTCGACACCGCCTTCTTCGCCATCCAGGCGGCGCTGCCCTCCATGCTCGAGCGCGGCTCCGGCTCGATCGTCAACATGGCTTCGGCCGCCTCCTCGGTGAAGGGCTTTCCCAACCGCGCCGCCTATGGCGCCTCGAAGGCGGCGCTGATCGGGCTGACCCGCGCCGTGGTCGCCGACTATCCGGCCTCGGGCGTGCGCTGCAACGCCATCTGCCCGGGCACCATCGATTCCCCCTCGCTGGGCGAGCGCATCAACGCCTTCGCCGACCCGGT